>JABEUW010000245.1 GCA_013043945.1 Vulcanimicrobiota bacterium
GAACGACCGAAAGATCGAATTACGCGGCCTTGTGAAACGCTACGGCGATCGCACGGTCGTTCATTCTATTCTCACCTTGGAGAGCGCGATATCGGCATCGACGGTCCGGCCGACCGCGTTCATTCCGCGTTCGCCGTACACGTGAACGTCACCGCTCCCGTGGAGCGATTGCGTACCGCGCTGGTAGATCAACGTTTGACAGGTCAGCCGCACCCCGGCCTTATTCTCGGCGCGAACGCCTCCGCTCATCTCGATCGACCCGTCGCGCTCGTCGACGATTGCGTTCGGCGACCTGGCAACCAGCGTCGAGCCGTCGCGAGCGGTGAAGGTGACGCGGACGTCGCTCAGGCCCACGCGAGCATCGTTCGCCGCACCGATGCTGTGAATCGTCCGCGCGAGGAGTTCGTACTCGCGCGTGTTGTTGCGGCGCGTTTGCACGATGCGAATCGGTCGCTTGGCGCTGCCGACGGCTCGCACGGTGAGCGAGGGCAAGCCCGGGGAATGCGTCGGGCTCGGGCTCGGGGCACCGCGCGGCGGCTGCGGCGAGGAGCATGCCGCCAGCCCGAGGAGCGCGAGTATCAGCGATGCGCGCTTCACGGCGATTCACCTAGACCGAAGCGAGCGCTCGCTAAGGCGAGCGCCATGGTGGGCAACCAGAGCCCGAAGAGCACCAACGTCGAGGTATCGATGATGCCCTGCACCAGCGTTCCGATGAGTCCCGCGACGATCGCGCCGGAGAGGATGCGCGCGCGCGGCCCGGCTTCGGCAAAGCGCCGCATCCATTCGCGCCCGAAACGCACCCACGCTGCGAGCATCGCCGATAAGCCGAGAATCCCGGTCTCGGCGAGCACCGTGAGATAGAGATCGTGGGCGTGATAGGCAACCGCATCGCCATCGGGGAGACGAAGGTGTGCGTAGATCGTACCGAACGTGAACGGCCCACTTCCGGTGAGTGGGAAACGGCGCACGATTCCCAATGCCGTCCGCCAGATCGAAAGCCGCGTGAAGTTCTCGCTCGGATCGTGATGGGCGTTAAAGGCGAGCACGACGGCGACGGCGGTGAAGGCAGCGATTGCAATGGCGATGGAACGTTGCCGAGGCCGGTCGCGCACGACGAGCAGCAAGTAGGCGATGCCCGAGCAGCCCGCCGCCACCCATCCGGTCCGCGAAAAACTTAATGCCAGCGCGATAACGCCGCTCGTTGCGGCGAATGCCGCAACCGCTCTCAACCACGGGTGCAGCGAGAGTGAAGCGACGGCGAGAGCGATCGGAACGATAACGAGCACGTAGCCGGCGAGTTCGCCCGGAAGGATGAAGCTCCCCACCGCACGGCCATGTTGGGCGGCATAGATTGCCGCTGGGCGATGGAGCAGCACCGCAGTAATCGCGACCACGAAGGCGAGCGATGCCGCGCCCAAAAGCCCGGCGAATACGATCGTTGCGCCACCGCGTTCGCCGTAACTGGCATTGATACCGACGTGCCACACGATTCCCAGCAAAAAGATTGCAAGGAACACGACGCCGTACAGCGGTGCAAAACCCAATACCGCCGCGAGCAACGCCGAGCCCAGCCACAGCAGGAGCGGCCGAAGCATCGGTTGCTCGACGCGCGGTACGCACAGGATCAGAGCGCCTGCGACCGCCGCGAGAAGGGCCATCGCAGCGAGCATTGCGATCGCCACTCCATGTGGGAGCATCGAAATTCCCGGTATGCTCGCGGGGGTCAGCGTGATAAAGGACGGGAAGAGCGGCAAGCAGGCAAACGCCGTTGCCGATGCGATGGCGAGCGCGCGCTTCAGCGAAGATTGAGACACGCCGCAGCCCTCTCGGCGATACGCCGCGCCGCACCGGGCTCGCCCATGCGTTCGCGTCCGACCTCACCCATTTTTTTGCGCAGCTCTCTGTCGGCGAGGAGCGCGGCGAGCCGTTCTCCCGCCTCGTTGGGATCGCTCGGCAGCATCAACATGGCGTCGCCAAGCAGCGCACGTTGGCGCATGCGGTACCACCGCTCGGCGCGCGTGCGTCCATCGTCGATCGCCGCAACCGCGATTCCCGCTGCTGCAGCGGCTTCGTTCGCCGTCCCCGCCTGTCCGAGGACGAGCGCGGCATGCGCGAGCAGTCCACCGACGCCGCCGCGCCATAGCAAAATGCGCGCGTCGTCGCGCACGAGTTGCGCGCGGCCATCGCGATCGCCACGCTCCTCGTAACGCCATCCGTCGGCGGCGAGCCGATCGATAAATCGTTGCGCGTCGAGGCGCGGCGCAACCGAGAGCGCTCCGACGATCCGCACGCCGCGGGCGCGCGCTGCGGCGAACGCCGCGCAGAGGACGCTCGCTTCTTCGTACGCTCCGGCGCGGCTGCCGGGAAGGAGCAGCACGAGTTCCTCATCGCCGGCGAGATGGAGATCGACGATGGTATCGCGGTCGTGAAGATCGACGATGGCGTTTCCCGCTTCGACGCTCTCGATACCCCGCGCGCGACAGTCTTCTGCGGTCGCACGATCGCGCACGATGACGTACGCAGCCTTGCGCATCGCTCGTAGCTCCGCCGGGCCGTACCGAGCGACGTTCACGCTCTTCGCCGTGCCGACGAAGATGGTGCGCGCGCGCATTTGCAGGGTCATAAAGAGCGCGAAGGTGTCGCCGACGGCGATCGCGAGGTCGTAGCGGCCGCGCGCTTTTCGCAGGAAGCGAAATTGGCGAATCGTGAGGCCGATCAACCCTCCGCCGATATCGTCGACGATATTTCGCAGGTTGAACATCGCAATGAGCCCACCGCTCGGCAACGCCGCACGCGGCCCGACCACCGTCGCCTCCGGGCTCGATTGCGGCTCGCCGACGAGCGGAAGATGCTCGAGCGCGAGTCCGGGAATTCTCTCGTGCAATGCAACGGCGAGGCGCTGCGCGATCGCCGCTTCACCGTTTCCGTTGCTGACGAGGAGTACGCGCATGCTACGCCGGCCCATCTAACAACGGCATCAATTCAAAATCGCGTATCCGCATGCGTCGCGCTTGCCCGTCGTATTCAAGTTCGGTTCCCGAGACGTACCGCGCATACGGGCCCGCATGAACGATCGGCACCTCGCCCACATATTCGGGAGCGAACAACGTATCGTGGCTATGGCCGCCGAGAACGAGATCGATGCGCTCGACCGCCGCCGCCAAGCGGCGATCCATCGAGAGCCCGAGGTGCGAGAGCACGACGAGCGGCTCGCCGGCGGGAAGGCGCTCGGCGTATCGGCGCACCACCTCGATCGGATCGAGAAAACGCCACCCGAATATCTTTTCCCACGGGCTCCCTTGCGGATATTGCGTGACGAGCAGGCCGAGAAAATGCGTTGGCCGCTCTAACGGCAGCACCATCTCGGTGCGAAATGGGAGATCGCGCCCTTTCGTATCGACCAAGTTGCTGCAGAGCAATGGGTGCTTCATCATCGCGGCGCGCGCGCGCACCGCTCCAAAGAGATAGTGAAACTCGCGATTCCCCATCGCCTGTAGATCGTATTTCGCAGCGTCGATCTCGGCGACGATCGGTTCGTTCCGATGGAATACGGTTTGGCTTCCACGCAGCGAGTCGCCACAATCGACCAGCAGGCCCGGGGCGCGCTCGCGCAGTTCCTCAAGTCGCGGCGCGAACCCATGACGGTCGTGCATATCGGAGGTGTGATAGATCCGCATTAGCGTTGCCGCGCCATCGCAAGCGCGTAGCGCGCGCAGTTCGCCAACGCATCGGCATCGCCGAGCGCCGCGCGTAGGCCCTCGACCGATCGATACCATCGATCGGGTGCGCGGAGGATGCTTTCCATCGCTTCGGCGAGCCTCTCCGGCGTCGCTCGCTCCTGGAGAAACTCCGGTATCGCTTCGCGTTCGAGAATGAGATTCGGCAACGTGATATAGGGACGACGCATGAGTCGGCGCGCGTGCCGCGCCAGTAATGGCGTAATGGCGTAGAGCGCGATCGTCGGCACGTTGCTCAACGTCGTCTCCAACACCGCCGTACCCGAAGCGACCCAGGCTGCGTCGGCATCCCGAGTGGCGGCTTGTAATCCGTCGCAGATCTCGAGCTCGGCGACGCCGCGAAAGGCGCGCTCCAACAATTCCCGTGCCCGCGCGTCGGCCGCACCGACACGCGCTCGCACACGCGGGCGCGTGCGTCGTACGAGTTCGAGCGCCGCACGCAATCGCGGTGCGAGCCGAACGATTTCGTCGCGTCGGCTCCCCGGGAGCAGCGCGACGGTTCCACCATCGCTCGGCGGTGCCGCACGTGGCGTCCGCGATGCGATCCGGGGTGCGAGCGGGTGGCCGAAGTACGCGATGGGCAGGTGATGCGAGCGATAGAACTCCGCTTGATGCGCGAAACCCGTGAGCGGGAAAGCGCGCGCCGCTACCGCACGCGCAGGCCCGGGATCGTCCAACCACGCTCCGGGCGGAAAGAGATAGAGAATCGGGCCGAGGTACCGATATTTATCGCGTAACTCTTTTGCCAGACGCACGTTAAAGGCGCCGAAATCGACGAGCACCACCAGATCCGGAGGAGCTGCAGCGAGGTCGCGCGCGCATTTCCACATCTCGCGTAGCAGTTTGGGAATGCGAGGAATCGCCGCGAGGGGTCCGAGGCTCGCCCAACCAGTATGGTCGGCGTAGAGCTCCCAGCCCGCGGCGCGCATGCCCGCGGCACCGATTCCCGAAAAGCGGAGCGCCGCATCTCGTTCGCGCATCGCCTCACCTAAGGCGAGCGCCGCCAACTCTCCCGAGGGTTCGCCGGTAGAAAAAAAGATTCGTCGCGGCGCACTCATGGAGCGCGCTTACTTGAGGATGCCGCGGCTCGAATCGTTTGGCGGCTCCTCCAAGAAGGCAACAAAGGTGCGCCCCGCATCGGTCGAAACGCGCTCTTTCATCTTCTCGACGGCCTGTGAAACGTTGAGGTTCGCCTTGTAGAGCAGATCGTGAAAGGCCCGCAGTTCGTTCCGCGCCTCCACGGAAAATTGCGCGCGGCGCAAACCAACGCTATTGAGCCCGTAGACCTCGGCGGGATTACCTTCGACCAAGATGAAGGGCGGAACGTCCTTCGTCACTTTGCTCGCACCGCCGAGCATCGCGTAATCGCCGATGCGCGTAAATTGGTGTATGCCGGCCATTCCGCCGATGGTGACGTGGTCGCGCACGACGACGTGCCCGGCGAGTTGCGCGAGATTGCTCATAGTAACGTGATTGCCGACGATGCAATTATGTGCGATGTGCACGTATGCGAGGAGCAGGCAATCGTCGCCGACCGCAGTGACTTCATCGTTTCCGGTCGCACGTTGGATGCTGACGTATTCGCGAATCGTCGTCCGGTGCCCGATGTGCGTGTACGCGCGTTCGCCGTGGTACTTCCGATCCTGCGATGCGGCTCCGATGGTCGTAAACGGGTAGATGGTGCAGTCGTCGCCGATCGTCGTCCATCCGTTGATGACGACGTGCGCCTGCAAGAGCGTCCGCTCGCCGATCGCGACGTTCTTGCCGACGACGCAATAGGGGCCGATCTCCGCACTCCTGCCGATGCGCGCCTCGGGATGAACGATAGCGGTGGGGTGTATCATCGTGCCTTACGCCGTGAGAACCGATGCTTCCGCACCGTAGACGCGCGGGTCGGGAGCGATCGAGAACATGAGCTCCGCCGAACAGACGTACTCGCCGTCGACGCTCGCTTCGGCTTCGACCCAACCGATGTTGCGGCGGTGGCGCGTCAGGCGAACCTCCATCATCAGTCGATCTCCGGGAATAACCGGACGGCGAAATTTCGCATGATCGATACCGGCGAGATAGGGCGTCTTCCGCGCGAATTCACCGGGCTCCATCACGACGCACCCGCCGAGCTGCGCCATCGCTTCGAGCATGTAGACGCCGGGCAGCAACGGGTTGCTCGGAAAATGCCCGGTAAAGACCGGTTCGTTATAGGTTACATTTTTATAACCGCGCGCGCGTACCATCGGTTCGAGTTCGAGAATTCGGTCGATTAAAAGCAGCGGAAAGCGATGCGGCAAAATTTCGAGGATCTGCCGAATATCCATACCGTTTGTCACGATGTAGGGACCTCCGAGAGCGGCTTGGAGAGCAAGCGTTCGCGTAAGCGCGACGACATACGAGCGTGCAATGCGTGCCCGCTCTTCACCGCGACGATCTCGCATTGCGGCCACGCACCGACCAAGGCGAGATCGCCGAGTAAATCGAGCATTTTGTGGCGGACGACTTCATTCGACCAGCGCAACGTCTGCAGCGGGCCATCGGGGCCGAAGACGACCGCGTTCTCCAACGAGCCGCCCTGGGCGAGGCCGCGTGCGCGCAGCGCCTCGACTTCGTGAAGGTAGCCGAACGTGCGTGCGCCGGCTACTTCGCGCGCGTAGGTCGCTTCGTCGATCGTCAACGCGAGATACTCCGAGCCGACCGGGTGGGGAAAATCGACGATGCAGCGCACCGAAAAGCGCTCGGCGGGAAGCGCGACGATCAATCGGTCGCCGTCGCGTTCGACGATCGGTGCGTCGAGCGTTACCGTCGGACGTTCGACACCGAGATCGCGCACCCCGACGCGTTCGATCTGTCCGACGAACCACTGCGCGCTCCCATCGACCACGGGAACCTCGGGCCCCGATATCGCGATGCGCGCGTTATCGATCTGCATGCCGAAGAGTGCCGAGAGCAAATGCTCGACCGTCGAAACGGTGGTCTCGCGCACGCCGAGGACCGTCGCGCGCGAGGTTTCGACGACGCGCTCTGCCACGGCGGGTATCTCGATACCGTCACGAACGAAAACGATGCCCGCGTTTGCAGCGGCGGGCAAAACCTCAACCTCGACCTGCGCGCCCGTATGGAGGGCGACTCCCGAGAAGCGGAACGATGTTGCGAGCGTCTTTTGGGTCACGAAACGCGCCTATCGTTCGTCGCGTTCGCGCGCCGCTCGTTCGAGTGCATCGACACGGGCGATCAACTTGGGCAGATTCTTTATCGCGACCTCTAGGCGAAGGCGTTCGCGATGGTCGCGTGCCGGCGCGCCGGAGACAAATGCGTCGTCGGGAACGTTGCTCCAAATCTGGCTCTGCCCGCCGATGGTGACGCGCGAGCCGATGGTGATATGCCCTTTGAAGCCGGCCTGGCCACCGACGCGCACGTAATCGCCGACCACGGTAGAGCCCGCGAGCCCGCTCAATGCAGCGAACGCATCGTGCTTTCCGAGGCGGCAATTATGGCCGATCTGCACGAGATTATCGATCTTCGTTCCTTCACCGATGCGCGTACTGCCGGTCTGCGCGCGATCGACGCAACTGTTCGCACCGATCTCGACGCGATCGCCGAGTTCGACATTTCCAACTTGGGGAATGCGCTCCAGGCGACCGTCGACGAACGCCCATCCGAAGCCCTCGCTGCCGATCGTCGCGCCGGCGTGGAGCACGACGCCCGCGCCCAAGACGCAGCGATCCATGACGCGCGCGTGCGGATGCAACCAACTTCCCGAACCGATCTTCACCTCGGCACCGACGTAGGAGCCCGCTTCGAGCGCGCAATCGGGCCCGATCTCGCTCCCCGGACCGATCGTTACGTGGGGGCCGATATAGGCGTTCTCCGCAACCACCGCACGTGGATCGATCGCGGCGGAGGGATCGCGGTGCGGCCCAACCGGGCGGGGTGCGCGCAGAGCAGCGAGCAATCCGACGAGCGCGATGCGCGCGTCTTCGACGACGACGAGCGGTTTGTCGGTCGGCACGGGGTTGGGAAGCGCGCGGGCATCGACGAGCACCGCCGCCGCATGGCTGCGAAGCGCCGCTTGCAGATACCGGGCATCGACGGCGAAGGTCAGCGCTCCCGGGCCGGCTTCATCGACGGCGCTGACGGTGAGAATATCCACCTCCGCGTCGCCGAGAACCGAACCGCCCAGGCGCCGGGCGATCTCGCCGAGCTTCCCGAGCACTGCGTTTACGAGCCCGAGGGCTTCGGCGAGGCCGTCTCGGTGATTCCCAGATCCTTTTCGACGTCGGCGGTGATATCGGTGCCGCCGTAACCGACGCCTTCACGCGTCAGGACGAGTTTGAGGTTTTTCTTTGCCGCCACTTTCGCCGCCGCAGCGCGAATTTGGTCGGTCAGCTGCACCGTCAACGCGCCATATTTCTTTTGGAGCGCGGCGACTTGGCTCGCCTTCTGTGCGTTACTCACCTTGCTCGCAGCGATGCGCTGCTCGTCGGCGTAGAGGTGATTTTGGTCGGTTTGGAATTCCGTCCAATTCGAGGAGATGCGATTGATATCGACGAGTCCGACGGGACTCGAAGATGCGCATCCAACGATGGTAAGGAGTCCGGCGAGTGCGATTATGCTCTTTTTCACGTTCCTGTGCTCTTGAGAGAGGAGATAACATCTCCGGTGAGATCGTACCCGCCGGGATGTGCGATGGGGTCGAGGAGAACGACGGAGAACCCGTCGCGTTTGGCAATGCGTCGCGCTGCAGTTGCGATTTGGTCTTCGATCTTTTTGTAGAGATCGCCGCGTTCTTTCGAAAGCTTATCTCGCTGCTGTTTCGCCGCACCGACCGCGCCGACGTCAACGCCGTTGAGCGCTTCGTACTGCGCTTCTAGGTCGCTCCGCGTCTGGTTGAATTGGTCGGAAATGGTCGTAAGATCGGCTTGATAGCGTTGCTGGAGGTTCGAAGCGATCTGCTGAAGTTGCGCTTTCGTTGCCGCCGGCAAATTTGTGGGCAAGCGCGGCCCCGAGAGCGCCGCCAATTGTTGCGAGACTTGCTGCTGGCGAGCTTGGAGTTGCGTCTGGGTCTGCGCCTGCAAGGTGCTCGCCTGCGCGCGTATCTGTTTCATGATCTCGGCCTGCAGAGATTTTTCGTACGCTCGGAGATCCCGTTGGTGCCGTGCGCGCATTTCATCGACTTGCGATTTTTCGCTCCGATCGATTCCCTTGAGTTGGGCCGTGATGGACGTTCGCTGGGCATCGTCGAGCGCCAGATTGTTCAGCTTCGTTTGAAGTGCAAGGCGCTGGTTGGCATCTTTTTGCGAGAGCCGGAGCGAAAGATCCGACTCTTCGCGCGCATACTGAGCGGCCCGCGTTTCAATTCGTCCCTGCGCTTGTTCGTGCAGGCGCTTCTCGAGCGCGCCCATCGTCGCTTGGCCCTGTGCGACGACGGACTTTTGGTAGCTCTGCAGATCGCTCGCCGCCGATTTCTCGATCGCTTGCGCCTGCGCTGCCGAAGAGATGAGCGGCGCCGATTCGTAGGCCTGCGCCGCGGAATTCAAGCCGGCAGAGCGGAGAGCTGCAGCAACTTCGGTACGTTGCTCTTTTGCCAGCCGACTCTGCAGCGCCCCGATGGCTTGCGAGCTCTGCGTCTCGGCCTGCGCGAGCTGCGCTTTGATGCTCGCAATATCGGCCTTCATTTCCTCGGGCGATTTCGGCACCATCGGCACGGAGGCGGAGAGATCGATAGCGGCGATCGATGCGTCGAGATCTTGGAGTTGGGAATAGAGCGGATGCGCCTTCGTCGCCTTGTTGGTGTTGACGTAGGCGATGCCGCGAATGTTGGGCGAAGCAACGTCGACGTGGCTGCAGGCAACCACGCCGACCAGGAGCACGCCCGCAAGCAGTCTAGTGATTGAGGCCATTCCTCACATCTTGCGTGATATCGGTGCCGCCGAAAACGATGTCGCCCTTGTCGACGACGACGAGTAGATGTTTCTTCTCGGCGATCGTCGCGGTGATCGCGCGAACCTTGGAGACCAGCGGTTTGAGTAAAGTGGTTTGTTCGTCGCGAAGAACCTTGTTGAATTCGACCGAGATTTGTTGCTTCTCCGCACTCGTCGTCGCTTTTTGCATTTTTGCGGCGAAAATGGCGCGCTGTTGCTGGGCGAATTTTGCAAACGCATCGTTCGCCGCTTTGACCTTCGGTAAACCGTTATCGAGGACGCTCTGGTCCACATACCCGATCGGCGAGGGAGCCGGGGTTGCCGTCACCGGAGGAATCGCCTGCGTGCCCGTCACGAGATTGAGAACGTCGGTCGTAATATCTTGGCCACCGTAGACGACGATATGGCGATCGACGACGACGGAGAGCTTCCGCTTCGCGCTGACGGCGGCGAGCGCGAGCTGCACGCGCTGGAGAAGCGGCCCGAGAATCTCGTTCTGCTTGTCGTTAAAGCGTTGCGAGAACGATAGCTGAATCTGCTGGCGTTGTGCGTCGTTTTTTGCGCTCTTCATCTGGCCGGCTTCTTGTTGCTGCATCTGCGATGCGATGGCGCTGAGCTGTCGATTTGCGCTCACGAACGCAGGCAATGAGGCGATAGCCGATTGAGCGATCGTCCCGACGTCGGTGAGATCGTCGGCGATCGCCGATGGTGCGATGAAGACGCCGACCGCGCAAAGAAGTGCGACGAATGCGAGTATGCGGTGTTTCATGATGTCCTTCTCGAAGTCCTAAAGACAAGCGGTGCTAGAAAGCTTCGCCGAGGCCGAAGCTGGTATGGAAACCGTTGACGCCCTTCGCAAAGTCGATGCGTACGACGCGGTTGCCGAGTTGCGGGACGTTGAAGCGGACGCCGAGCCCGTAGTCGGAACGCAGGGTCCAGTTTCCGGGATAACTCGTAATCCGGTTGGTATATGGGTCGAGAATCGGCGATGCGCCGCGAATGCGGAACGCGCCTTGGTCGACGAAGGCCGCCAGAATGAGGTTGCGATCGATGCTCAACGGCTGCCGGAACTCGGCCTGGAACAACCCGGCGTCGGTGCCGTAGAAAATTTGATTGTAGCCGCGTAGCGTTTGGTCGGTAAAGCTGTAGAGATTGCTCGGCGGAATCGCGCCGGTCGAGAGTTCGCCTAAGAAGTGTAACCCGATCGTCGCCGTCGAGCGAACCGGGATAAACTTTGCGATATCGAGCACGCTCTGCGTAAACGTAAAGCTCGATCCGATCGCCGGCGAGGAGAACGTCTCGGTGAAGTTCGCGTTGACGCCGCGGCGCGGTTCGATGTAATCGTCGAGCGTGAGCGTCGAGGCTCCGAGCGAGAGCGTATCGAGGCGATACGGCGCACCGGTGTTGACGTTCGCGATCGAGGATGCAGAGACGCCCAGCGTGTTGGTCGCATTGATGTTGAGGTTGCTCAACGGGCTCGGCGTCGCGCCGACGAAGACGTTCGGCTGCACGTTGGACTGGAAGTAGTACGGCGCTCCGACCGTCGTGCTGTAGCGGATCGTCTGCGCGCCGATGCCGGCGGTAATCTGCGTGAAATCGTTGAGGCGGCGCCCGACTTGGAGCGCTCCGCCGAGCGCGCTATTCGTGTTCGTCGCGGCGACGCCGGAGATAGAGGAGACGCCGAGCGAGGGATAGAGCGTCACCGGAATCGGCTGCGGAGTCGCGCCGACCGACGGCGAGATCGCCGAGAACGAACTCTGCGAGACCGCGTAGACGGGGTAGTAGTAGGTCGACGAATTGCTGAAGAGCGATCCCGAAAGGCTGTACTTCTGCGATTTCGGCGTGTTGCCGACGTAGGGAATCGTTACCGATGCCTGCACCGACGAGGTGCGGATACTGCGCTGGAATTGAACGCCGACGCCGTTCCCGGTACCGTGCAGGTTGTTATCCTGATAGCCGAGATCGCCGTAGAGCCCCTGGCCGTTGATACCGCCGGAGTACCCGAAGCCGATCTGCGCCTGTGCGGTCTTCTGCTCGGTAACTTTCCAGACGACGGTGACATCCTCGGGGTGCTTGGGATCGGGGCCCGGCTTCACGTCGGGCGTGACGTTCGAGAAAAACTGCGTGTTCTGCAAGCGCTGAAGATCGTATTTAATCGCCGCTCGCGTGAGCAGCATCCCGGGGCGCAGCCGCAGTTGACGACGGATGACGTTGTCTTTCGTCTTCGTGTTTCCAGTGATCTCAACTGCTGCGACGCGCGCGACGTAGACGTCGTACTTCACATCGGCGGTGTCGTTCTTTAGGTTTATCGACGACGGCTCGATACCGCCGACGAAATTGCCGACGAAGAGCGAGTACTTCTTGTAGAGCGCCGAGATCGCTTTATAGTCTTTTTCGCGAAGCGCGTCGGAGTAGACGACGCCCGGCTTCACGTTGAGTTTCGCGAGAATCAACGGCGGCGGAATAACCGGATCTCCGCCGATAATCACTTTGCGAATCGTCAAGCCTTCCTGAACGGTCAGCGTGAGCGCGCCGGTCTTCGGATCGAGGTTGACGTCTTTAATATGCGTGGGCAACTGGCCGCCGTAGCCGATGCGCTCGTAATAGCTGTTGATCTTGAGCAGGTCGGAGCGCAGGGTGTTGCCGTTGAAGACCTGTCCCGGTGCGCTATCCATCAATGCGAGCAGCGTATCGGTCGGAACGTTTTTGTTGCCGACGAACGAAATTTTCGAGATGACCGGGTTCTCGACCACGCGATAGGTGATCGCGACGCCGCCGGGGCGTAGCCGAACGAGCGGCGGCGCGATCGCCGAGAAGTAGCCCAAGGCGTCGATGCGTGCGAGATCGCTCTGCACGATCTTTGGATCGTAGGTCTCGCCGGGGCGCGCTTGCACGACCGCCATGATCTCCGAGGTTGGGACGTGGAGATTCCCCGTGATGTCGACCGAAACGATCTTCGGCGTGACCGCAGAGGAGGCGTTCGGCGGTGCGAGCATCGCAACGATCGCCGCAAGCGTGACCAGCGCGCTAGCGGCTCTCCAGAGTGCGCGGTGCGCACGCCGAAAACGGACATTCATAGAAAGCGCAATCCCTCGATCTTGAGTGTGGCCGGCAGAGCCCGGCCAACGGGGAACGGCGAATCGCCGAACCCAGGGCTAAGACCGCTCGATTCGCCCAAGCCCCCCCCGCTCCTTGCCAAGCGGGCGCCGGGGAGAACGATTCACGGGGAGGCTCGGCGGCTCCGGCATGCCGCCTCGCGGCCGGCCGTTCTCGCAGGGATGCCCGAGCGTGGGGGTCGCCGAGCGAGAAATGTTTTCTTAATGTAAAGGAGCCCCCC
>JABEUW010000246.1 GCA_013043945.1 Vulcanimicrobiota bacterium
ACCACGCACACGCAGACCGAACGGAGGGTCGCCGACCGCATCCGCGACGTGAAGGAAGAGATCTCGTCCCTTATCGACGACGCGGCACGGCTTACGCACGAAGTCGGGGTCGCGATGGCCGATGATAACGAAAAGCGCGCACAGGCGCTTATCGCACAACGCGAGGCCAGCGATCGACGCCGGAGCACGCTTCAGGTGTTGCTCGTCGAGCTCGAACGCCGATTGCCCGCGGAACAGCTAGCCGAAGCAAGGGTCGCGCTACAGGTCGCGATCGACGAGACCGCTCGTGCGAATGAGCGATATTTGGCCGCGTGTTCGAGCGAGCGCGAGATTCGCGTAGAGCTGACGCAGGCCGAACGCGAGACCAACGACGCAACGCGCCAAAGAGACGTGGCGCACTCTCGAGAGATGGGCGCGCGGCGCCTCGTCGCTACGATGGAGGCCCAAAATGCGAACCCATAAATCCAAGATCGTCGAAAAAGCCAAACCGCTCCCCGCTGACGCGCAGCGCGTCGTCGACGCCGCGATCGCAAAAGCGGTGCGCGAAGCGATGAAGACGCCCGCGAAAAAGGCGACCGAACCAACCAAGGCGCCCGAACCGCTCGGCCCGCTCGCTGCCGCTCGCGCCATGCAACGGATGCCGGCGGCGCAAGTGGTGGGACGACGCACGGAACGCTCCGACCAACCCACCGATGCAGAGATCCGTGAATACGGCGGCGGGATTCTCGGATTGCTTCGAGCTCGCCACGCGCGAGGGCTCTAACAATGTCGGGCCGTCACGGTGCCGGCCCGATCGTGTCGTACGCCGTCCGTACTGCAGCGCAAGCGTATGGCACGGCGGGCCGGTGGGATTACTCCCCCCATCGGCCCGTTGATCTCTTCCCAATAGCAAACACCGCCGCGGGTAGTAGCGCGACGGTGCTCTCGAAACGGAGATTCCAGGTGATCGATTCACAAGAGATTCAGAACCTCCTCCGCGCAATCACCGAACGTCGAGCGCGACAGGCGGCAATCGATGAACGGTTGCGCCAGCTCGAAGCGATGGTGCGGCCATGACGACCAACGACCTGCTCCAACGGTTGCACGGCGTTCGCCAAAGCCGCGACGCGTGGATTGCTCGATGCCCGGCGCACGACGATCGCTCCCCGTCATTATCGATCAAAGAAGGGCGCGACGGGCGCATCCTCGTGCGGTGCTGGGCTGGTTGCTCGCTTCCTGAAATATGCAGCGCGCTTGGAATCCGCGTTTCCGATCTCTTCGCGTCGACGGAGTATCAGCGCCCGCAACCGCCGCGCAGCGCACGAGAGCTCGAAGCCGCGATCGCCAACGAACTCGCGCACGTCCTGGAACGCGAGGAGGCCCGTTATGTCTAGCCTCGCACCGGCGACCCGCTACGTCAACGAAGCCCGCAGAGTCGTCGCCCGCCGTTACGGTATCGACCTTCGCGACCTCCCCAGCCAATGGTGGGAGGTCTTTCCATTCGATGACGACCCGGCTTGGAAGTTTTGCGTCGGTCGCGCGATCGACGAAGCTGCGTGGCGCTCCAACGTCGACCCGGCGTGGTTGCGCCCGATTGTGAAAAACCTACCGGGTACGAAAATCAAGGTACTCGACCGCGCGCGTGAGCTCATGCGGCAGATCGCCGAGGACGACCGTGCAGCTTTTAACTGACGATGAGCGCCTGCGATTCGAGGCCCAACGGGGGCTCGACTGCGCGACTCTTTCCGACGTCGAGCCCGAAGCGATCGATTGGCTCTGGCGCGGTCGCATCGCCCGCGGAAAAGTCACGCTGCTCGTCGGCGACCCCGGCGACGGGAAAAGTTACCTCTCGCTGGCGATCGCCTCGGCGGTATCGCGCGGCGACGCACTCCCCGATGGAGAGAAAGCGGCGCCGGCGGATTGCCTCCTCTGGAACGGTGAGGACGGCCTGGAAGATACGATCCGGGTGCGCGCCGAACGCGTCGGGGCCGACCTCCAACGGGTTCACGTTATCCGCGGCAAGCTCGATGCAGAAGGGCGGCGCGAACCGTTCGGCCTTCACCACGTTCTCGAGCTTCGCGAAGAGATCAAACGCCGCGGCGTCGCCCTCTGCGTCATCGATCCGGTCGGCGCACTCCTCGGCGGCGTCGATGCCCACCGCGATGCCGAGGTGCGATCGGCGCTCCAACCTCTCGCCGACGTCGCCCTCGAAACCGGCGTCGCCCTCTGCGTCGTGGCGCACCTGAACAAGAGCAGCGCAAACCGTTCGATCTACCGGGTCGGAGGGTCGATCGGGTTTGTCGGGCTTGCCCGGAGCGTGCTCCTGGTGGCAAAAGACCAGGACTCGGGGCGCCGAGCCGTCGTGCAGATGAAAAGCAATATCGCCGAACAGGTCGCACCGGTGGAATTCCGCATCGATAATGACGGGCTCTGGTGGATGGGCCTCGCCGACGAACTGAGCGCCGACCGTCTTTTGGCCCCGGCGATGGACGGGAACGAACGCTCGGCACGGGATGAAGCCCGCGTCGCGATCCTCGAGGCAATCGCCGACGCCGGCGGGGACATTCTCGGGAAAGAGCTCGATCGCATCATCACCGATGCCGGCGTCGCCCGGAAGACCTACGAACGGGCACGCGCCGACCTGGTGCGCGACCGCAAAATCGAACGCCGCGGCGGCAATCAGTACCAGAGGGAGATTCGCTGGCGTGCTCTCGGCCACAATGGCCCTAAGCACCAAAATATGGCCGAGACCACTTTCTTGGCCGAGACCACTTTCGATGAACAACCCGCCGATGGCCGAGACCATAATGCTCTCGGCCAAAATAATATAGTCTCGCTCAATAATAATAGTCTCGCTCATGGTAGTGTGTCCACGCGCGCGCGCGCGAGACTCAAACTCTGCAAAGGGTGTCACCGCCTGCGACCCTGCGACCCTCAGCGGGACGGCCTCTGCGTCGATTGCGAGGTAGCTTAGAATGGGCGGCTCTCGTTGCACCGTTTGCGACCATCCCCAACGCAAGGCGATCGACGTGGCTCTGGGAACCGAGTCGCAACGAACCGTGGCGAGACGCTTCGGCGTCAGTCGTTCTGCGGTGCACCGTCACATGACCACGCATCAACGCCCGGCGCTCCGACGCGAGCTCGCGAAGCGCGAATCGGCAGGCCCGCGCGCGTTGCTCGATCGTCTCGAGCGATGGGTTGAAGTCGCGCAGCGCGGCATCGACGAAGCCGATAAACGCGGCGATCTCCGCTCGCTGCCAAACCTGCTTCGCGAAGGCGCGGGCCTGGTAAAGCTCCTCGGTCAAGCCGGCGGATTATGGGCCGAGAAAAACTCGACGACGATTATCGACGCCAGGGTTCAAACTGCCAATCTTGGGGCACTCTCGGTCGACGAACTGCGCTCGCTCGCCGCGCTTGGCAGCGGAAAGCCCGAAACCGTGGAAGCGATCGATGCCGAGTTCAGCGACGGTGGATCGTGCTAGTCGCGGCGCAGTTTCGCCTTGTGCCGCCGCAGAACATCGGCAAGGTCTTTGCGCGCCAGGAGTTCGCGCAGCGCGATCTCGATAAACATCGAGAGCGAGACGTGCACGTCTTGGCGTTTCAAGCGCGCTCGGGCCTCGTCGACCTGGATCGTGACCTCAGTATCCACCAAGCCCTGAACACGGGCCGTAGCGGGCAATTTAGGCCCCTCTTTTGCCATATCCGGCCAGGTTCGAGGTGCTCTACGGCTCTGCATCCTTTCGGCTCACTTGCTCTCGGGCTAAGTTGCGCTATTCCCCTCTTGCTAACTAGCCAAGATAATGCTAGTTTTACAGTACCGAAGCAGACAGTAAAACCACAGGGGGCAAAATGAAGCGGACGAAGGCACCTCGGAAGGTCGTAGGCTACCTCCGCGTATCGACGACGGAGCAGGCGCAAGCCGGATTCTCGCTCGACGCCCAACGGGCGCGGCTTGAGATGTTCGCCTCCTCGGCGCGTTACCAACCGATCGACGAATGGCTCGTCGACGACGGCTTCTCGGGAAGCTCGCTCGACCGGCCAGCGGTTCAAGACCTCTTGCAGCGCATCGAACGCCGCGAGATCGCCGCGGTCTATATCACCAAGCTCGATCGTCTCAGCCGCAACCTTCGCGACGTGCTAACCGTCGTCGACCTCTGCCAGCGCACCGATACCGCGCTTCTCAGCGCATCCGAAACGCTCGACACGAGTTCGGCGGTTGGCCGCATGGTCGTTCACCTGCTCGGCACGTTCGCCGAGTTCGAGCGCGGTCGCATATCGGAGCGGACGAGCGACGTGCTCGGCTACAAGCGCCGCGCCGGCAAGGTGTATTGCAAGAATGCACCGTTCGGCTACCGTGCGGACGGCGATCTACTCGTCGAGGTTCCCGAAGAGATCGAAGCACTCGCGATGATGCGCTCGATGCGCTCGAATAATGCGACGTACCAAGCGATTATCGACGCGCTCGATGCTCGCGGAATCAAACCGCACCGCGGCGCTCGCTGGTATCCGTCGAGCGTTCGCTCCGTGCTCGCAAGCAAAATGAACTCCGAGGTCGCTTAGGCGCCCACACCCTGAAAGGACATACCATGCCCACGTTTCTCGAGATCATGATTAGCAACCGCTCCGGCGTCACCAAAGGCACGACCGCCGGCGATTCCGTCAACGTCCTCGAAGACTACGACGCTGACCCGAAAGCGTTGCGGAAACGCGCCTACGATGCGACGGCCAAAGGCGACGAAACGATGCTCGCAAGCTGGTGCGGTGCGCCGATCGTCCGCGAGCGAAGCGGCAAGGTTCGCACGCTCGACAAAGACGAACGGCTAAAGCCGGAGCATACACTCGTCGGCCTCTCGTTAGCGAAAGGCACCGAGACGCATTGGTTCACGCGGCGCCGCGCATGAGTACCGATCTCGCGGCGGTCGCAGCGGCGGCGCGCATCGAACTCGCTCGGCGTTCGTTGCTCGACTTCTGCCGGCGCGTGTATCCGGGTTGGCAGGATGCGCCGCACCTCGACAGGATTGCCAACCGCCTCGAAGCCGCCGAGCGCGGTGAATGCCGCCGCCTCATGGTGAACTTGCCGCCGCGGCACGGGAAGTCGACGCTCATCTCTCAATGCTTCCCCGCGTGGTTCCTTGGGCGCAGGCCGTCGCTAAGCATTATCATGGCGACCCACGGCGCCGAACTGAGCGAACGCAACAGCCGAGCGACCCGCGAACTGCTCCGCGATAAACTGTGGCCGTTCGATGCGCGCTTGAGCGAGGATTCAACGAGCGCGGCGCGATGGAACCTCGTCGAGCGCGGCGGGCTCTACGCAGTCGGCGTCGATGGATCAATCACCGGACGCGGCGCCGATCTCTTGATTCTCGACGATCTCCAACACGACAGCGGCACCGACGCCGAGCGGGAGTCGGCATGGCGTTGGTATTGCGAACGCGCGATTCCGCGCTTGGAGCCTGGCGCGACCATCGTCGCGGTCGGTACGCGCTTCGCTGAAGACGATCTCTTCGGTCGCCTGCTCGACGGCCCCGACGCAAGCGAATGGGAGGTTCTGCGGTTGCCCGCGATTGCCGAAGACGACGACCCGATGGGTCGCGCTCCCGGCGAAGCCTTGTGGCCGCAACGCATCGCCCTTGACGAACTCGAGTCGCGCAAGCGAAGCATGGGTTCTCGGTGGTTCGCCTGTCAGTTTCAGCAGTCTCCGGTTCCATCCGAAGGCAACGTCGTCAAAGGCGCGTGGCTCAAACGCTACGAGAAAGCCCCCGAGGCGTTCGAGAAGGTCGTCATGGCGCTCGACGCAGCGGCGAAGACCGGAATCGCAAACGATTATTCCGCCTTGGCCGTGCTCGGCATTCG
>JABEUW010000247.1 GCA_013043945.1 Vulcanimicrobiota bacterium
AAATTATCGAGAGCGTCGGCACGGCGCGCGCCGCGGATATCATTGAAGAGATGGACTCCGACGACGCCGCGGATCTGCTCGCCGAGCTCCCCGAGGAACGGCAGAGCGAGTTGCTCGCCGAGATGAACGCCGATACCGCCGGCGAGCTGCGCGAACTCGTCAAGTACGACGACGATACCGCCGGCGGCCTCATGACCACCGACTACGTCTGGATCTACCCGCACCGCACCACCGATGCAACGATTCGAAAGATTCGCGAGCTCGCGCCGGAGAGCGAATTAATCTACTACCTCTACGTAATCGATCAAGAGGATCGGCTGCTCGGCATCGTCACGTTGCGCGATCTTCTTCTCGCCTTACCGACGGCGTTCATCGATAAGATCATGCGCACCGATATCGTCAGCGTTCGCCCCGGCACCCCCGCCGAAGAGGTCGCTGCCGCGATCGCGCGCTACGATTTACTTGCGATACCGGTGGTCGACGATCGAGATCGCATGCTCGGTATCGTCACCGTCGACGATGCGATCGATGCGATTATGCCGGAGGAGATGGCGAAGAAACTCCCGCGAATTACGTTGCGCCATCGGAGTGCGCAGCATCGGACGAAGGCGCCCGCGGCGCCGTAACCGGTGGCGCGGCGAAGTGCCAGCGGTTCCGCCCCTCGCGCTTGGCACGATAGAGAGCGGCGTCCGCGAGCTCCATCAGCCGCTCGATCTCGGTCGCGTGTTCGGGATAGAGCGCGATGCCGATGCTCGTCGCGACTCGATGCCGCACCTCGTCGACGACGACGGGCTCCTCCAACGCCACGAGCACCTTGCGCGCGAGATCGGCGGCATCGGTCGCCGCATCGACGACGGGCTGCAAGATAACGAATTCGTCGCCGCCGAAGCGTGCGATCGTATCGCTCTCGCGTAACAACGAGCGCAGCCGGCGCGCGACGATCACCAGCACCTCATCTCCTACCATGTGCCCGTAGGTATCGTTGATCGCCTTAAAGTGATCGAGATCGAGATACATAACGGCGAAGCCGCGCCCGTAGCGCTTCGCCGCACCGAATGCCTGCTCGATGCGGTCGGCGAAGAGCACGCGGTTGGGAAGCGCGGTCAAGGAATCGTTAAACGCGAGTTGTTCGATCCGCTCCGCGGTGCGCTGCCGTTCGAGAGCGGCGGCAACGAGCAATCCCATCAACGAGATCGACTCACGAGCGAGCTCGTCGAGCCCCTCCATCCGCGCGCGCAAGCCGACGAACGCGAGCGCTCCGTAGGGCTTCCCCTCCACCTGCAATTGCGTTCCCGCGTAGCTGCGCCAATGCACCGTCGCTCGCGCGGGATCGGCTCGCCATTCCGGATCGTCGAGATCGGGGACGAAGAGGAAGGGGCGCTCGTTGGTGAGATAGCGCGTAAAACTCGAGGAAAGCGGAATGCGGGCCCCGGTCGCAAGCGGCGTCTTGCGTCCCACCGAGGTATGAATGACGATGGCATCGCCGTCGTTGCGGACGATGTAGCCTTCGTCGAAGCCGAAAAATTCGATGCCGAGCTGGAGCACCGCTTCGAGCTGCTGGGGAATCGTCAGTTCGCGCGAGGCCGCAACGAGGTAGAGCCGACGCAACCGATCGACCTGAGCCGCAACCGCACGTTCTGCGGCCCGCTGGGCGGCGACGTTCTTGAAGATCGCGTAGGTGCCGGTTATTTCGTCACCGCTATGAATTGGGACGAGCTTGAGCTGGACCTCGATTTGGTAGCCGAGTCGATCCAACAGCACCGACTCGTGTTCGGCGGCCTCACCGCGCATCGCCGCATGGCGAGCTGCCTCGGCGCGCTCGCGTCGCCCGGGAACGATCAGTTCGATCCACGGCGTGCCGACGACGCGTTCGCCCAGTAATCCGGTCTCGCTCTCGAAGGCGACGTTCACGCGCGAAACAATGCCCGTCGATTTGAGTTCGACGATGCCGTCGGGATGGTATTCGAAGAGCGAACGCAGCCGTTGTTGGTTGACGCGCATCGCATCTTCGGCATCGCGCAACGCCGCTACATCGCGAGCCTGCACGAAGACCGACCGCACGACGCCGTCGACCGAGGCCGGAATCACGGAGACCTCCACGGGGAGAAGCGTGCCGTCTTTGTGGCGGAGGGTGCTCTCAAAATGATCGGAGACTCCGCTGCGGGCCATCTCGAACGCCATCTCCGCTCGCACGCGATCGCTCTGCGGGATATGGTCGCGGAACGTCGTTCCGCGTGCCTCGGTGCCAGCGAAGCCCGTCAGGTCGACGGCCGCTGGATTCATGTCGGCGAGCACCCCATCGGCACTATAGAGGACGACCACCTCGGGGTTCTTATCGAACAGCGCGGCGAAGGTCTCGGCGGCGATTTCCCGACGTGTTTCCATGAACACTCGGCTACTTCGCCGAAGAAGCGCGCGTGACTTCCGCTCGGCTCCTCGATTTGGGCGCGCGGTTCGCGCAGGCCCTCGCAAGCGAGGGCGGGCGCGATGCTTTGCTGCGCGAGCTCGACCGCGGCGAGGGGCTGAGCCTCCTCGACCTGCGCGAGAGCCCCATCGCCCGGGCGGGTCGTCCACCGCATGCCGCAGCGATCGAACTCACCGAGATCGACGCGCCGATGACGTTGGGCGATGGCTCGCTCGCGCTGCCCTTACACGTTGGGGGCGAGCGGCTCGGCTGGCTCGTCGCGTACGGTCCTGCCGCTCGCCGAGCCGAGAACGACGCACTCCGGCTCGCGGCAACGTTGCTCGCACTCGACCTGGCGCGCGATCGGCGCTCCACGCATCGTCGCGACCTCTGGGATGAAGCCCTCGCTGGGTCACTCCCGGGTGCCGCTGCCGCGAAAGCACTCGCCGCGGAGAACCGGATCGGCGTTGCTGCGGCGTATATCGTCGTTGCACTCTCACTCGATGAGTCGAGCGAGCTTTGCGAGCCGGCCGAGCTCGGCGCATTCGCCAACGAAGCCCTCGGGAATCGCGAGAGCATCCTCCGCGAGCGCGATGGCGCGACGTTGCTTATCGCTCCTGCAGCCGACGAACCAACCGCCGGCAAAATCCGCGTCGCCGCTACCCTGCTTCCCAAAAGTATCGGACGGCGTAACGCCGCACTTCGTATCGTGGGCGGCATCGGCGGCGCGCGCCCGCTGCACGAACTCGATAGCGCGGCACGCGAAGCGCTCGCCACGCTCGAGATCGCGCGACGGCTCCGCCGTCGCGATAGCGTACTCTCCTACGAAAAACTTGGAGCACTTCCTTTACTGTTCGGAGCATCGGCGACTCCGGAATGGCGCGGCTTCGCACGAAGTTTTCTGGAATCGATCCGCGATTACGACCTCAAACATCAAACGGAGCTCGAACGAACGATGACGATCTACTTCGAAGCCGGCGAAAATGTCAAGATCGCCGCCGAACGCCTTCACGTGCACCGCCACACGGTCTTCTATCGTTTGCGCCAGATCGCCGAGCTGACCGGCCTCTCGCTGGAGAGCCCCTTCGACCAACTCAACCTTCGCCTCGCGGTAACGATCGATGCCCTCGACGCCTAAGCCGACGCTCCGGGCGCGCCGTCGCGCGATCGCCGACGAGATCGCCGCACGCGGCGTACGCTTCGTGCGCTTGCAGTTCGTCGATCTCTTCGGCGTCAGCAAAATGGTCAGCGTTCCTGCGATGCGCCTCGCCGAGATTCTCGACGGGACGATTTCATTCGACGGCGGCTCGATCGATGGATTCGTCCGTGACGAAGAGCTCGATATGCTGTTGCAGCCCGATCTCGCAACCTTCGCAATCTTTCCGTGGAATGACGGACAGCCCGAGGCCCGACTGATCTGTACGATCGCTATGCCCGACGGCAGCCCGTTCGAAGGCTGTCCGCGAACGACGCTGCAGCGAAATGTCGAGCGACTCGACGCGCTCGTTCCCGGAGCGCGCATCGCTGGCGAGGTAGAGTTCTACCTGTTCTCTTCTCGCGAGGGTGGCGAACGTGGTACCGAGACGAGCGACGTTGGATCGTACTTCGATTTTTCGCCGAACGACCGCGGCGAACGCGCGCGCGATGCAATCGTGAGCGCGCTGGAGTCGATGGGCGTTCCCGTGAGCGCCGCGCATCACGAACACTCCCCGGGGCAGCACGAAATCGATCTCGCTCTATTAGGGCCGCTTGCGGCCGCCGATGCGATTCTCACGCTGCGGACGCTCGCCAAACATCTCGCACCCGAACACGCACTCGAAGCAACCTTCATGCCGAAGCCGCGCGAATCGACGGCAGGGAGCGGGCTCCACCTGACGGTGCATCTCGGCGAGCGCTCCGACCGCGAGAGCTTATTGTACGCCGTCGGCGGTTTGCTCGCGCACGGTCCGGCCCTCACCGCGCTCTGCAACCCTACGGTGAATTCCTACAAGCGGCTCGTCGCCGCGTGGGATGCTCCGATTCATTGCGTCTGGTCGCGCCGCAGTACCGATGCGATGATTCGCGTTCCCGATGAGTCGGCAGGCGCGATCGAGCTACGAAGCCCCGACCCGGCCTGTAACCCCTATCTTGCGCTCGCCGTCGTCATCGCCGCGATCTGCGACGGCATCGAACGGCGCACGTTGCCCGGCGAGCCGGTCGTGCATTCCAGCTACTCGACGGGCGAGCGCGAGCGCCGAGAGCGAGGCATCGTCGCGCTCCCAAAATCGCTACGGCAATCGATCGACGCGCTCGACGCCGATGATTGCGTGCGCGGAGCGATCGGCGACCATTGCTACCACGCGCTGCGCGATGCAAAGATCGCCGAATACGAACGCTACCGCCGCGCGGTTCACGACTGGGAGCGCGAAGCCTACCTGCGCCGGTATTAGCGCAGCGCTCCCTGTCACCCCGAGTAGATGGCGCAGCAACAGCTCTGTCACCCCGAGTAGCCCCCGCAGGGGGCGTATCGAGGGGCTGACAAAAACTCCGTTACTCGGGATCGACCCGCGTTGCGCCCGAGGTGCCCGCGCGCAACGCGTCGACGAGTTCGTCGCCAAGAAAGTGCGGTGGAATATCGATGAGTGGAGCGCCACGCATCGATTCGGGAACGAGCGCTCGTAATCGCTCTTCGTCGAGGATGCGCCGTTCGACAAAAATCGCAAACGGTGCAGCAACGGGATCGAGCATCGCGAGTTCGTCGGCCGACGCGAGTTCGCGCACGCGAATACCTCGCGCACGCAGTTCGTAGGCTGCTCCCTCGCGCACGTTGCGATCGTTCGCAAGGACGACAACGCCGCGAACGCTCAGTCCCGCCCCGTTGCGCGGAAGGACGACGCTGAACGTACTGCCGACGCCGACGGCACTGCGCACCGAGATGCGCCCGCCGTGGCGCTCGATAAACGTGCGAACAAGAAAAAGGCCGAGCCCGGTTCCTGCGATCTTTGCACGCCGAGCGTTACTCCCGCGGGCAAAGCGGTCGAATACGCGAGCTAACTCGTCGTTGGGAATACCGATGCCTTGGTCGCTCACATCCAAGGTTAGCGAATTCACGTTCCCGTGCAGCGTTACCACGATCGGTGTGTCGTCCTGCGAATATTTTACGGCATTCCCAAGCAGATTATCGATCGATTGGCGTAATCGACGTTTGTCGCCGACGATCGTCGTGTCCTCAGCGTCAACGACCCATCGAATCGAGCGTTGAGCGAGCCGGCCCTCAACCTCTTCGGTGACGAGTGCAGCGATATCGAACCGCTCGATATCGAGTTCCAGCTCTCCCAATTCGATCCGCGCGAGCGCAACGACATCGTCGCTCAACGTTGCCAATCGTTGCCCGTTACGAACGATCGTCTCCGCCGCCTTCGTCGCCTCCTCTCCTTCGAGGCCGCCGTCGGCGAGCATCTCGCCGAAGCCGACGATTGCGGTCAACGGTCCGCGAATATCGTGCGCGAGCGTCGCGATGAGCTCGTTTTTCTGGGCGTTCAATCGGATCACGTTCGCTCGTTGGCGTTCGAGTTCGGCGAGGCCGTTTTCGAGCCGCCGCTGCATGCGATCTCGTTCGACGGCATAGCGAAGCGCACGCTTGAGCGTGACGTCGTCGACGTGTCCCTTGAGGAGATAATCCTGCGCTCCGGCAGCAACTGCAGCGAGTGCGAGCTCTTCGTCGGAGCGGGCGCTCAAAATAACGATCGGAAGCGTCGGGGCGATCTCGCGTGCGCGCCGGTAGAGTTCGAGCCCTTCGCCGTCGGGAAGCGTCATATCGAGTAAAACGATATCCCACGCATTCTCGCACGCGGCCGCTGCAAAGTCTGCGAAGCGGCGAACGACGCGTACGACGTGCGGATCGTTTCCGTCGCGGAGGTAGCGCTGAACCAACGCTGCATCGGTCTGACTATCTTCGACCAATAAAATATTCATCGAGGCACCGCCTCCAACGATGTGGCGCAACGACGCAAAATCGCCCATGCCGCCTCGACATCTTCCAGCGTGCTCCGCTGGTTGCCGATCGCGAGGCGGAGGGCGTAGCTTCCCTTCAGCACCGTATGCGAGATGAACATCTCGCCCGTAGCATTCGCCGCAGCGAGCAGGTCGGCGTTATGCGCGTCGAGTTGCTCGGGTTCCATCCCGCTCGGTACGTGGCGAAAACAGATCACCGAGAGCGGGTGCGGGGCCATCACCTCCCAGTTCGGCTCCTCGGTAACCCATGCTGCAAAAGCGGCCGCCATCGATATATGCCCGCGCAGGGTCTCTCGAATGCGCCGTGCTCCGAGGGCACGGAAAACAAACCAAAGCTTCAGAGCGCGAAAACGTCGGCCTAGCTGGAGCCCGTAATCCATGTAGTTCGTGACGCCGTCGTCGCCCGCACGCAAATATTCGGGCACGAGCGAGAAGCTCCGGCGCAGCTGCTCGATATCGCGCACGAAGAGCACCGAGCAATCCATCGGAACGAAGAGCCACTTGTGCGGATTGAGGACGAGCGAATCGGCTTGCTCGCAACCTTCCAGCAACCACTCGCACTCGGGCAGCATACCGGCGGCCCCGGCATATGCGGCGTCGACGTGAAGCCAGATTTTGTGCGTCTCTGCGATTGCGGCGATTCCTGGTATCGGATCCACCGAAGTCGTCGAGGTCGTGCCGACCGTCGCGACGATGGCCATCGGTCTCATACCGCTGCGCACGTCGTGCCGTATCGCGCTTTCGAGTGCTTCGGGTCGCATGCGGAAGCGCTCGTCGCAGGGAACTTCGACGACATTGGCGTGTCCGATGCCTAGCGCGATCGCCGCCTTCGCAACGTGTGAATGGGTATGTTCGGTCGCGTAGATGCGCAGCGTCGGAAGATCGCGGCCGGTCGCGCCGCGGCGGCGGATATCGAGCCCGAGCGATTCACGCGCGGCGGCGAGTGCCGTAAAGCCGGCGATCGACGCAGTATCGTAGATCGCACCGGTAAATTGCTCCGGGAGCCCGAGAAGGCGCCGCAGCCAGATCATCATCGCCGTCTCGAGTTCGGTTGCGGCGGGCGAGGTGCGCCAGAGCATCGCCTTCACGTCGAGCGTCGCGGCGAGCGCTTCAGCCATCACCGCCGCCGGGTCGGCGCTCGTTGCAAAGTACGCGAAGAAGCGCGGATGATTCCAATGCGTCGTCGCCGGAACGACGATCCGTTCAAAATCCCGCAGAATTTCCTCGAAGCCCTCGGGATCCTCCGGAGCTCGATCGGGTAAACGAGCGAGCACCTCCCCCGGACGCACGTCGGGAAAGACGCGAAATTCTTCAGGATGATGAAAGTATCGGGCGACCCAACGGCCGACCCGCGCAAAGTCTTCTTCGATGCGCTGCTGCCCATCCACAATGCGGGAGTTGGCGCTTTACCCGCCCAATGCCCGCTTTGGA
>JABEUW010000248.1 GCA_013043945.1 Vulcanimicrobiota bacterium
ATGTACAGGACAAAAGAAACCTCTATCGACAGCCGTCGGGGATTTTCGCTGAGTTATACGCGATGTAACGTCGCCGCATGATTCTTTGGAACGCCTTTTTCTCGAACTCGGTTTCGACTTACTTGATGATGACCGCGCCGGGGGTCAGAAGCGCTGAATCGATCGTGACGCTCGCGGGAGCGACGTGCAACGTCAGGTGAAGCGTCCCCACGAGCCCGATCGGCGCGAGTTCGATCGTGGCCGGAGCGTGCGCCGGGGAGCTCCCAACGGGCAGCAGGAGGGCGAGCTGCGCGGTGGCGCTGCGCGTCGGCGTCGAGGTCGTCGCCTCGACGTGCGCGATGCGAGAGCCCGCCGCCGGGTCGATAGCGATCGAGCTCAGGCAGAGCTGAATGCTCAGCGGCGTGCGCTCCACGGTAAAGCGTTCGCTGCTACAGGCGGCGCGCGCGCTCCCTACGCTCCCGAGCGAGAGCGCCGCCGCAAGGGCGAGCAGGGAGCCGAGCGTTCGTCGGCGGGCGAAAAACGGGGATTTCACGATAGGATGGGAGTTCGACCGCCGATGGTCGCACCCCTCACGTTGACCTGGGCGGTTATGCTATGAGGCCGTGGCACATATCGAATTGATCGCACTCGACCTCGACGGAACGCTTTTACAGGCCGACGATCGGGTCGCCGCGCCCGAGCGGAAGGCCGTCGAGCGAGCCCTCGCTCGCGGCATCCGCGTCGTTTTCGTCACCGGACGGGGCGCCGAGTTTCCTTCGATGCTCGCTCGCGAGATGGGGCTCGACCTCCCCATCATCTGCTGCCACGGTGCGCTCACGAAGGATTTCCTCAGCGGCCGAACGCTCGGGCATATCCCCGTTCCGCTCCAGCAAGCCCGCGAGCTGATCGACTTTGCGATCGAGCGCGATCTCGATCTCGCCGTCTATCACGAGGAGCGCTTTCACCGCCTCGCCGGTCGCGAACGCTATATGCCCGACATGGTCGGGCCGAGCTGGGTCGAGGTGGAGGACTTTGGCTTTCTGCGCGACGGCGCTCCGACGATGTTGCGATTTCTCGGGAATGCGTCGGTAGAAGGCGTGCGCGCGCAACTCGCGCGGCGCCCGCTGCATGCAAAATTCGAGCGATGGGGAGCGTTCGAAGAGTGTGCGGTGACCGCGCGCGAGGCGACGAAGGAGCGTGCGTTAGCGCGTCTCTGCGCGGACTTTCAAATTCCGCGCGAACGCGTGCTCGCAATCGGCGATTCGGCGAACGATCTCCCGATGCTCCGCTGGGCGGGCATCGGCGTCGCTATGGGGAACGCCGATTCTGCAGTTCGGGAATCGGTGGGGCGCGTCACGCTCGACGTCGCGCGCCACGGCGCCGCACGCGCGATCGAACGCTACGCATTGGAATCGGAAGGGAGAAGAAGCGCATGATGCAACCGAATGCCAACCCGGAGTACGAGTCTCGCCTACGCAAGATTCTCGCCGACGGCGATTGGGCGGCGTTGCGCGAATTTGCACGGAAGGAGAACCAGATCTCCGACGATATTTACGAAAAAGACGAACACTTTTGGAGCGTATTGATGCATAAGATTATCTGTAATCGAATCGATCAACTCCACCTTCATGCCGCCTCGCGAGCGTGGCTCGAGCGCAACGGGTACAGTACCGATCTCGGCGGTTTTTAGGGAGATGCCCGTCGTGCGGCTTTTTGCATTCGCTCGTCTGCGCGAGCTTCTCGGCGAGCGGCGTGACGTCGCCGTGGCGGATGGTGCGACCGTCGGCGATCTCTGGGAGGCACTCGTGCGCGAGGAACCGCGATTGACGGAGTTCGCGCGAGGAACGCGTTTTGCTCGCAACGATCGGCTCTGCAGCGCAGAGGTTCCGGTGCGCGATGGCGACGAGATCGCGCTCTTGCCCCCCTTTGGCGGAGGGTAACGGTGATCTGTGAGATCGTGCGCGAGGCGATCGACGTTCGCGCGATCGAAGCGAGCGTACTCGCGCCTTCGTGCGGTGGGATCGTGAGTTTTTGTGGGGTCGTTCGGGAGCGTGCCGACGACGGACGTGAGGTGGAGGGGCTCTACTACGAAGCCCACGAGGGCATGGCGCGAGCGAGTTTTATGGCGATTGCAGAAGAAGTGCGCGCCACGATGCCCGAGGTGCGCCTCGCCATCGTTCATCGCGTCGGTGCGCTGAGCATCGGCGAGGTTGCCGTCGCCGTCGTTGCCGCCGCGCCGCATCGGGCAGAGGCGTTCGCCGCCGCGCGCTTTGCGATCGATGCGCTCAAAGAGCGGTCGCCGATATGGAAACAGGAGCGCTATTGCGACGGCGAACGCGTGTGGGTGGAGAATCGTTGCAGTGGTGAGCGGCAGTGAGACTCGATCTCCACCACGTCGCCACCGCGAACGGAGCGATTGCCGCGTTGGCCTACGAGCCGCGCCGTCCACGCAACCTTGCCATCGTCGCCGGACATGGGTACTCGAGCAGCAAGCACAATCTCGACCCGCTCTGTGCCTTTCTCGCCGCGCACGGTTGTGCGATGTACTCGCTCGATTTCCCGGGGCATAAACTCGGCGCGAGCGGGGGGCGCCTACGCGATGCCGACGATGCGGTCGCTGCGGTGAGTGCGGTCGTCGCGCTCGCTCGCAGCCACGGATTTGCGCGCGTGCTGACGCTGGGGCACAGCATGGGAGCGATGGCGGCGCTCTTGGCGACGGCGAGCGATGCATCGCTGCTCGGCTCGATCGCGATTGCGACCGGGTACGGGCGCCCGACCGCGCTCTCGGCGTTGCAGCGTGCCGGAGCGACGGATTTTCGCTCGGGATACGTCGATGGTGCGAGCCTTCCCGAACTCGTGGAGGGGATCGATCGACGCTACGATCGAGCGTTGCCGTTGCTGCTCGGTCGGCAATCGCTCTACATCGCGGCGAGTGCCGATGCGATGGTCTCCCCCGCGAGCGTTCGCGATCTTTACGAGCGCGCGCCCGACGAAAAGCGCTTCGCAACGATCGAGAGCGACCATACCGAGGCGGGGCCGCGGGCGCGTGCCGAGGTTTTGGCCTGGATTGACGAACGGTTCCCGAGATCGTGACTCTCGCCGGATCGCGCGACCTGCGGCGATACAGCAGGCATCTCCTCATCCCCGAGATCGGATTGGCCGGACAGGAGCGGCTCGCATCCTCGCGTGCATTGGTGATCGGAGCGGGTGGCCTCGGGGCACCGGTTCTCGCCTATCTTGCCGCTGCGGGGGTCGGACGAATCGGCGTGATCGACGACGATCTCGTCGACGAGAGTAACCTCCAACGGCAGATTCTTTTCGAACAGGCCGATATTGGACGCCCGAAAGCGGAGGTCTCGGCGGAGCGCCTGCACGCGCTCAATCCGCAGATCGCCATCGATGCGTTGCAGTTGCGCTTCGACGCGAGCAACGCACGTGAATTGGTTCGGCTCTACGATGTCGTGATCGATTGCAGCGATCGTTTTACGACACGCTACTGCGCGAGCGATGCCTGTTCGTTAGAAGGGAAGATCGAGATTTTCGCGGCGATCTTTCGTTTCGATGGCCAAGTGACGCGTTTCGATCCGGCGGGCCCGTGCTATCGATGTCTCTTTCCGCACGCACCCGAACCGGGAAGCGTCCCGAGCTGCGCGGAGGGTGGCGTGTTGGGCGTTCTGCCGGGCATCGTCGGTGCGTGGCAGGCGAGCGAGGCGCTCAAAGCGCTGTTGCAGATCGGCGAACCGTTGCGCGGTCGCCTCTTGCTCGTCGACGCACTCGCCGCTCGCACGCGCGAAGTGCGCTTCGAACGCGATCCGGAGTGCGTGCGCTGCGGCGATCGCCCGACGCTCTTCGAACCGGTCGATGCCCCCGACGAGGATTCGACGGCACCGATTCCCGAGGTCGTCGAGATCGCTCCGGAGGAACTCGATGCAGCATTGCGAGAGGCGGTGCTGCTCGACGTCCGCGAACCGCACGAAGCCGCGCTCGGGCTGCTTCCGGGTGCCGTACAC
>JABEUW010000249.1 GCA_013043945.1 Vulcanimicrobiota bacterium
AACCAACGCGCGAGCGCCGGAACGACGCTCGGCGGCCATCCGCCGCGCCCGAGCGATTCACCGCGCGCGAGCGCGAGTTCGCGCAACGCGTTGGCGTAGCGCGCGAGGCTATCGCAGAGCAATAACACGTGCAGCCCGCGCGCGCGGAGATGCGCCGCATGCGCCATCGCAAACTCCGCCGCCGCGACCCACTCCGCGGCGCGATCGTCGCCGGTCGCAACGATGGTGGTCGTTCGATCGTCGGTGCGTGCGATCGCGCGTTCGGCTTCGCGCCCGCGTTCGCCGATCGCCGCGTAGATCACCGCTTCAGCGGCGCAACCGCGTGCGATCGTATCGAGCAGCGTCGTTTTACCGACGCCGGCACCGCCAAGAACGCCGATACGCGCACCGCGACCGAAGGTGAGTAAGGCATCGATTGCGCGGACGCCGCTCCATAATGGCCGATCGATCGGCGTGCGATCGTGCGGAGCCGGCGCATCGAAGCCGGCGCGACGGCGCGTACCGCGAATCGGCGCGCCGCCGTCGATCGCATCGCCGCTGCCGTTACAACTCCGCCCGAAGAGGGCGCTACCGAGAATCGCGCGCTCGTCTCGCGGCGCGGCTCGTACCGCCGTACCGGGGCGCGCGCCCTCGGGCGCGTCGAAGGGAACGATCGTCGCGCGCATTTCCCGCAGCGCCACGACGACGCCGCGCGCGCCGCTCTCCGTGCGAACGCGCGAACCGAGGTGCACGCCGGGAAGATGCGCTTCGATCGTCGCGCCGTTCACCGCGAGAATCTCTCCGCAGCTCACGGCGCGCATGCGTCGAGCACCGCTTGCAAGCGAACGCCGAAGCGCGCGTCGATGCTGCCTTCGCGCAACTCCAAGAGTGCATCGCCCGGCGAGAGCGTCGCGTCGGCACAGCATGGCAACGACGCATCCTTCCATCGCGCGCAGTCCTCGGGGTGGAGGCGCACCCGCAGCGGCTCGCCGAGCATCTCGTTGCGAATGCCGGCGAGCAGCGCGCCGAGATCGCAGGGAGCGAGCTGCAATTCACGTGCGAGAACGCCCGCCGCAATCTCGCAGAGCAAGCGCTCGCAGGCGGCGTCGAGCGCGTCCTCCAAACGTGCGTGCCAGCGGCGGCACTCGGCGATGGCGCGCTCTCGCGCATCGTCGCACGTTGCGTCCTCGGATATATCGCCCGTCGCGCCGCGCGCTTCGCGCTGCGATTCTGTGCTCGCAATACCCTCGATCTGCGAGGACGCTTCAGCGAGCCGCGCTCCCGCGTCGGCGCGCGCGAACCAGGCATCGAGTGCGATAAATTCGTCGCTTGCCATGCTAGAAAAATTCCTCGGCGCTCGGCACCAGTGGGCTTCGCGTGCGCGCCATATTGCGCAGGATCGCGGCGCGCTCTTCGGGAGGATAGAGTTCGAGAACCGCGGCGACCGTCGCTGCGGGCAGCGCGGACATCATCGCCGCCGCGGCGTGCGGGGGTTCGTCGCGGAGGGCGCCGCGCAACTCCGTCGGCGCATAACCACCGATCTCGCGAGCGTTCGGGCGGGAGCGCATGGCGCGCAGCGCGGTGCGCGCCGCCCAACGAAACGGCGAGCGCATCGCACGGAGCACCAAGAGCCCGGCGATCAGCGCGACGAGCGTCGGCAACAACGGCACGATCGCTCCGTAGGCGAGCCACCAGCCATCTCGTGCGATGTGTGGAGCTTGCGTGAACGGCAGCGCCTCCACGACGAGGCGATCTCCCCGGCGCGTATCGATCCCCGCCGCGGCTCGCACGAGCGAGCGAATCGCAGCGAGATCGGCGATCCGTCGCGCGTCGACCAAGACCGCGACATCGCGTTGTCGCAAAACTCCCGCCGGGAACGACTCGCGGACGCGTCGCTGCGCGAGGCCACGTTCGCGCTGCGCGCTGGCACGGTCGTACCCCAGGGCGCCCTTGCGGTAACTTTCGCTCGTCGTACGCTCGCTCAATGCGGCGACACCATACGGAGCGCGCGTGAGCGTCGAAACGGTACGCGTCGCCGGGTCGCGCTCCTCGACGACGCGCACGATGGTGCTGCCTGCGCCGAAGGCGCGATCGAGTGCACTCTGCAGCGTTTTTTGCAACCGCGCACTTGCAACATCTCCGGCGCTCGCGACCGCATCGAACGCATGCCCGCCATCGTCGAGCAACGTCACCCGTTGCGGCAATAACGCCGGCACGCTCGCCGCAACGAAACGGCGAATCCCACGCGCTTCGTTCGCATCGATCTGCATGCCGTCGATGCTCCGAATCCGTACGCTTGCGGTCGCCGGCGTCGCGCTTTCGTCGGCGAACGACGCCCGCCGCGCCGGTGCGATAATTACCCGTGCGTCGCGCACGCCGCGCATGCCGCGCAGCGCACGCTCGATATCGCCGGCGAGCCCAACGCGCGTCTGCGCCTCGACGACGCTCTGCGGCGTTAACACCCCGATCCCGGCGAGTGCCTCGGCACTATTGGCGACATGCTCGTGCGGAAGCCCCGCAAGCGCGAGCCGGAGCAGCAACCTATTGCGGCTGCCATCGGCGACGACGACGTTCCGATCGATCGGCGTAAAGGGGACGTTCCACGCGGCGAGTTGCTCTTCGATCTCCGCGAGTTGCCCCGGGTAGAGCGGCGATGCAAAGAGCGGGCTGCGCGCGGGATGGAGCACGATACCGTAGGCCGCGGAGGCGAGAATCGCGAGCAGCGCTACGGCGCCGATCGCGAAACGCGCGCGCGCGTTCAAAGCGTTCCAACGCCCCACCCATGTCGCGAGCGATTCCACCCTACACCTGCATCGTCAGAATCGATTGCAGCGCTTGTGCGGCGTGCTGTACTTCGGCGGCGGCGACTTCGACGGCGACGTCGGCCTTCGTGCGTGCGTAGACGGCGTCGCGCAGCGAACCGCTTCCCGCTGCAAATGCATCCTCGGCTCGCGAACCTGCATGCAGCGTCGCGCCGAGTGCATCGACGATCCCCGCAAACGTACTCTGCACGGGACTCGTCCTCGCCGTGACGGGCGCTGCGTCGGGGAGGAGCGGCCGGACGTTCACGGCTGCTCGACGGCGATCGTGCGCTCGATGACGCGCTTGCCGATCGAGAAGAGCGCCGCGTCGGCGGCGTACGCGCGCGAGGCATCGAGCACGGCGACCATCTCGGTCACCATATTCACGTCGCGTTTCGGTTCGCTACGAGCGCCGAGAAAACGCAACCGTCGCGCACCGTTGCTATCGCGCAGCAATGAGAAGATCGGAACGCTGCGTGCGTAACGCCCACGCGGCCCGGCGGCCTGCGCCGCCGCGATGTTGCGCGCGTAGACGTCGAGCGCACGTCGCTGCGCCTGCATGCCGTCGGCGGCGCTGCCTAAGAGATCGAGGCTCATCGCGCGGCCTTCGCGATCTCGCTCAAGCGCGCGTGCATCGCGGCGAGCAATGCATCGCCGAAGAGCGCGTTGCGCGCGAGCGCGGCCATCGCTCGGTCGCCGGTGCCCCCGGCGGCTTGACTGCGCGCGAGCGCGCTGCGCCCGGCCTCGAGCCCCGCATCGGCGCGGGCAAATCCAGGTTGAAGGGATGCTGCTACGTCAAACATGCGGGCATAGTACCGCCCCAAGATCGACGCGCTATGTCTGCAGCGTTACCGAACCGTAACGCGCGGCAAGCCCGCGCGCGTGCGCGGAATGCCGAGCAGTAGCCGCGTGACTTCGTCGTAATTGGCGATTCCGCTCGCGACGTGATTGCTCTTGAGGTAGTGGTTGTACGTCCCCCACGAAAAGCGCGCGAACGCCACATTGAGGTTATGCGCGTTGCGCGCGCGAATCGCCGCGAAATCGCTCCAGACCAGCGGCGTGAAGGTGGTTTTTGCGTAACGCGGCAACGGTGGGAGCGCGAAGAGCACGCTCATCCAGCCGGAGTAGCGTGCGATGGGGTCGGGGTCGCGCAGGCAGGTCAGCACGCCGATATAGTTCGCTTCATCTTCGCGCGCAAATCCGGCGACATGCGACCATTCGTGTGCGAGATCGAAGGGCACCTCGAACCAGAGAAGATCGGGAGCGAGCTGCGATTCTAGCGTGAGTGGATTGATAAACCCCTCGGTTCCGTTCAACGCCATGAACGGGCCGACGATCGTCCACTTCGGCGCGCCGACATGCGGATTCCAGCGATCGCCGAGCGCGCGCACGATCGGCAGCCACGCCGTTCGCAGCGCGGAGCGATCGTATCCGGCGCTCTCGCGCGCGTGCGCTAGGGGCGCTAACGCATTTAACTCGGCGATCGCTTTCACGCGCAACGCCGCCACCGCATGCGGGTTCACCGCCGCTGCATCGAAGGTGCCGATCCGCGCCTCGATCGGGGCGCGCGCGTAATTCCAGCCCCACGCGATCTCGAACCATGCGTACGCGACCAAAAGCACGAGCATCGCATCGAAGAGCCCGCGAAGACCGCGGCGCAGCGAGAGCACGAAGAAGGCGAGGAGCGCGAGCACGACGATATCGCCGAGCGAGAACGGGAACGGTGCGGCGATCGCACGGGCGATATGCTGCCAGATCGGGTAACCGCCGTTGACGTAGCTCCGTTCGATCCACGCGGCGCCGGGATGGATGGATGCAACGACGCCCGCCGCGCTCAGAAGAGCGAGGCGGGCGCCGAGGGCAAAGCGCGTCTTTAGCGCTTGCTGAATTGGAAGCGTTTGCGGGCGCGTTTGCGGCCGTACTTCTTCGATTCTTTTTCGCGCGGGTCGCGAGTGAGCAGGCCGTGCTTACGCATCGTGCCCCTGCTGCCTTCATCCATTACGACGAGCGCGCGCGCGATGCCGTGACGAATCGCACCGGCCTGCCCGGTGACGCCGCCACCTTCGGTCTTCACGATCACGTCGTACCGCGAACGGCTCTCGAGCGCTTCGAGCGGCTGGCAGACGATCTGCTGCAGCTGCGGGCGCGGAAAATATTCATCGAACGGCTTGTTATTGACGGTAATCACGCCCTGGCCCAGTGCCATGCGAACGCGCGCTACTGCGCGCTTGCGACGACCGGTCGCCTGAACGAACTCGCTCACGAAATCTCCTCGAGCAGCGATTTCGGCTGCTGCGCAGTGTGGGTGTGATCGGCTCCGGGATAGACGCGCAGGCGCGTGAGCTGAACGTCGCGCATGCGATTGGTCGGCAGCATTCCGCGAACGGCCTTTTCGATGAGCCGCTCGGGGTGCTTCTCGTGAATCTGACGCGCCGTCTGGGTGGTGAGCCCGCCCGGGAAACCGCTGTGACGGTGGTAGACCTTCTGCTCCCACTTATTGCCGCCGAGCTCGATCTGCTCGGCGTTGATGACCACGACGTGGTCGCCGGCATCGATGTGCGGGGTCCAGGTGGGCTTGTGCTTGCCCGAGAGGGCGCGCGCGATCCGCACCGCGAGGGTGCCTAAACGCTGCCCGGCGGCATCGACGATAAACCAATCGTGCGTTGCCTGCGCCGTAGTCTGTTGGTAAGTCCGCATATCGAGGCTTCCTAGAGTTCGGGGTGAAGGGACAAGAAGGGAACCGCCGCGGGGCTAGCCCGCGACAACCTCCGGATTCTACCCGGGAACAGGGGCAGCGTCAAGCGCCACGGAGGCAGGGAGCCCCG
>JABEUW010000250.1 GCA_013043945.1 Vulcanimicrobiota bacterium
ATCGCGAACCGAGGTATGCGGAAGATTGAGTTGGAGGCTCTGCCACTGCGCTCCGTCGTCGAACGAAACCTCGACGCCGTTCTCGGTGCCGGCGTAGAGCAGGCCCGGGCGTTTGTTATCTTCGCGGACGGCATCGACTGGCTGCATCGGCAACCCCGCGACCACGAGTCTCCAGTGTTTGCCGTAGTCGTGCGTGACGTACACGTACGGGTGCATATCGTTGAGACGGAAACGTGTCACCGCAAGGTAGGCGGTCGCATCGTTAAAGCGGCCGGCATCGATCTGCGATCCCTTGCTCCACGGCGTCATCCCCTTCGGCGTGACGTTTGTCCAGTGCGCGCCGCCGTCACGCGTCAGCCAGACGCGCCCGTCGTCGGTCCCTGCCCAAATCGTTCCGATGCTGCGATACGAAGGAGCAATGGCATAGACGACGCCACGTTGGGCATTCTGCGCGTTGACTTGGCTGCGAAACGATCCGAGCGTCGCCGGTACGACGAGGTGCCGATAGGCAAGATCGGGAGAGATGCGCGTCCAGCTACGCCCTTCGTTCTCGCTGCGGTACACGAAATCGCTGCCGTAATAAAGGATGTGTTTATCGAAATGATTGAACGCGATCGGTGCGGTGCGGTCGAAGCGATCGCGCGGATGCAAGTTGGGGCCATAGGGCAGCACGTCGGGCGAGACTTCGAGCACCTGCCCCGTGCGCGAATCGAAGCGTTCGAGTTTTCCGCCGAAGAAACGATGCGGGTGCAACGGGTCGGGAACGACGTAGCCGTACTCCTGCGCGCCTGCCGTCATCCAGTCGCGCATCGTGATCTCGCCCCACGGGCCGTAACTGCGCACGCATGCCGAACCCGATTCTTGCTGCCCGCCGCAGACCCAGTACGGGTAGCCCGCGCTGACGTTGACGTGGTACATCTCCGCGGTCGGTTGGTTGTACCACGAACTCCAGGTGTTGCCGCCGTCGACCGAGACCGTCGCGCCTTGGTCGGCACCGAGAATGATATGCGACGGGTCGGCCGGATCGACCCAGACGGTATGGTAATCGTCGCCGCCGGGAGCGCCCTTCATCGCCGTCCAGCTTTTGCCGCCGTCGTACGAACGCCAGGTTGAAGTGTTCACCGAATAGACGATATTCGCGTTGCGCGGGTCGACCGCCATCTCGGCGAAATCTTCGGTCCGTCCGCAGACGCGATTCTCCGCATCGGTGAGCCGCCAACTCGCGCCGGCGTTATCGGAGCGATAGATGCCGCACGCATTCCCGCGTGCAACCACGGCATAGAGACGCTTGGGATTCGACGGTGCAATCGCGATGCCGATTCTTCCGACGCGCTTCGGAAGCCCGTCGGTGAGTTTCGTCCACGTCGTTCCCCCATCGGTCGATTTAAAAAGACCGTCCTGGTGCGGATGTTCGTAGACCGCTTGCAGCATCCACGGGCCGTTGCGCGATGCCCAGAGCGCGGCGTAGACGATCTGCGGATCGCTCGGATCGATGCGGACGTCGACCGCGCCGAGATCGGGCCCGCCGCCGAGCACGCGCGTGAAATGCGCGCCGCCGTCGGTACTGCGATAGAGGCCGCGCTGGGCGTTGGGGCCGTACGGGTGGCCGAGCACGGCGACGAACAGACGGTCCGGATTGCGCGGGTCGACGGCGATATGTTGAATCTGCTGTCCCGAACGTAGGCCGAGGTGCTGCCACGTTTTCCCCGCATCGTTCGAACGGTAGATGCCGTTGCCGACGGCGAGATCGGGGCGGCGCAAACCCTCGCCGCTGCCGACGTAGAGAATATTTGGGTCGCTCGGTGCGACGGCAAGCGCGCCGACCGAACCGCTCGATTCACCATCGAAGATCGGCGTCCACGTGCGCGCCGCGTTCGTTGTTTTCCACACACCACCGTTGACCGAGGCCATATAGAACGTATTGGGTTGCTGTCGCACGCCGCTGACCGCCACCGTTCGTCCGCCCCGCAAGGGGCCGATAAAGCGCCAATGCAGCGCCGGAAGCGGCATCGGCGATGCCGCGATCCACGCGAATGCAAACAACGGCGAGAGCAACGAAAGGTAGCGGCGCATAGTCTCGGTCTCCTTGCGAGCGTTCGGTATGGTACGTTGCGGTTAGCGGCGCGAGCGGCGTGCGGTACGCTTTTTCGGTTGAAACGGCGTTCCAGGTTCGAATTTCGAACGTCGCGAGATCATGTCGTCGACATCTTCGCAGCCGATCGGCGAAAACTCGCGACAGTCGCCGGGGCGACCTTCGTAGACGCCGCAGTAAAAGCGGCCGCTCTTCGTTCCCTTGAGGAAGACGCAGCGGTCGGCGACATCCTCGGTGACTTTCCGAACCCAGCCGAGATGATAGCCGTCGGCGGAGCGACGTTCGATGATGTATTCGCTCATCACGTCGGCAAAACTCATATCGAGATGTTCGGCGAGCCGTTCGACGTCGGCCTTCGTAACGAAGGGTTCGTAGCCGCTGCAACACTCCGCGCAACCCGGCGGGCAGGCAATGTTTTCGGGCATATCCTTGAGGTGTTTGCGCGCGAGATCGATAACGCCGGCGATCGCGCGGACGAAGGCCGCATCGTCGTTATATTTGTAGACCCATTCACGTTTTACGATTTCGTTCGCGTTATAATAGCGCGTCGTGCGTTCGTCGAATTCGACGGTGATATGCTCCTCGTCGATCTCGATTTTGGTTACGTGCTCCATCGGGCGCGTATCGAGCATCTCGGGGTGCGTCGGTTGCCCCGTTTCCTTGGTATAAGCACGCAAGCGCGTGAGATCGATCGTTTCCATCCGGTGGTGATTCGACCAGCCCGGCGGGGGTGGCCTTTGCCGTTGCTGAATACTCGCCGAAGCCATGAGAACTGCAATCGGTATCGATCTGGGCGGGTCCCATGTGACCGCCGCCGTTATCACCGACGACGGCGTGATTCACAGCCAGCACGAACGCGATCTGAGCGATCTCACGTTCGACCGCGTCGTTGCGGTCGTGCTCGAGGTTGCGAGCGCGGCGAAGAATGCGGCACCCGGGAAGGTGGAGGTGATCGGCATCGGCTCGCCGGGGAACGTCGATCTACATGACGGTTCGGTGCGCTACAGCCCCAACTTCGGCTGGATGGGCGTGCCGCTGGGGAAACGGCTGCGCGATGGGCTCGGTATGCAAGTTTTTGTCGGGAACGACGCGCGCTGTGCGACCCTGGGCGAATATCATTTCGGAACCGGGAAGGGCGCGAGCGATTTCGTCATGCTGACGTTGGGCACGGGGATCGGCGGCGGCATCGTTTCCGACGGCGAGCTCCTCCTCGGGCACGGCTTCGCCGCCGGCGAGATCGGGCACCACCAAATTCGCCCGGAGACCGGTTTCATCTGCGGCTGCGGCAAGATCGGGTGTATGGAAGCGCAAGCCTCCGGAACGGGACTGATACGGCACGCGATGGCGGTCGCACCCTCATTTCCGCGCAGCTTCCTGCTCGACCCCGATAAGGGAAAACTCGGCTCGAAAAAAATTCGCAAGGCCGCACAGGCCGGCGATCTCCATGCACTGGCTGCCTGGAAGAATTATACAAGCGACCTCGCGCTTGGATTGTCGAATGTGATTGCTTTTACCAATCCCGAACTCATCGCACTCGGCGGCGGCGTTGCGAGCGCCGGCGATTATATGCTCGATGCTATCCGTGCGCGCGTGGACGAACTCACGACGATGGCGCCGAAAGGAACGACCCGTATCGAAATCGCACGACTCGGGAACGATGCCGGGCAGGTCGGCGCGGCGATGATGGCTTTTCAGGGAGGACTCGATAAACATGGATAATCTTCACGGCGCATTTATCACCTATGGCGAGCGTCGAGCGTACGTCGCACTTCCTGAATCTCCGGGGCCGCACCGCGCGGTATTGCTTTACATGGAGGCGTTCGGCGTCAATAATTATATCGCCACCGAATGCGATCGCCTCGCACGCTCCGGGTTTCTTGCGATCGCACCCGATTTCTACGACGGGCGGACGTTCGAGTACAACGATTTCGAAAACATTCGGCCGATGTTGCAAGGGCGCAGCGACGCCGATTGGCTCGGGTATATTCGCGGCGCAATCGGTTGGCTCGACGCGCGTCACGATGTCCTGAAAGCTCCGTTGGGAGCGCTTGGCTTTTGCATGGGTGGTCGGCTCGCATTTTTGAGCGCTTTAGAGTTTCCCGAGCGGATCGGTGCCGCAGTTGCATTTTACGGAGGCGGGATCGCCCCCGACGAACCGAGTCTCGGTCGCCCGCCGCTGATCGCGCGCGCCGAGGAGTTGCGCGCACCGATCATGTTCCATTACGGTGCCGACGACGCGGGTATCACGCCCGTCGAACATGGCCGAATCGCGCAGACCCTCTCGGCGGCGAAGAAGAAGTTCTCGATGCACCTCTACCCCGATGCGGGGCACGGCTTTGCTTCGCGAGATCGCGATTCGTATCGCGGCGCGGTTGCGGAGGAGGCGTGGGGATGGTCGCTGGAGTTTCTACGCTCGGCTCTTCCGTGAGTTCGCGCCCGCTCGCACTGGTTACCGGCGCCTCGAGTGGTATCGGGCTGGAGTTTGCCCGCATTCTCGCATCTGAAGGGTACGATTGCGCGCTCGTCGCGCGATCGCACGATCGCCTAGAGTTCATGGCCGCCGACCTGCGCGAAAAGCACGGGGTCGCGGCGACCTGCATCACCGCCGACCTCACGCTCGACGGCAGCATCGACGAGGTCTTCGCAGCGGTTCCGCGCTGCGATCTCTTAGTCAATAATGCCGGCTTTGCAAATAACGGCCCATACGCGGAGTTGCCGGAGAACGATATCGCCGACGAGATTCGGCTCGACGTGCTCGCGCTCGCGCGCCTGACGCGCCGCTATCTTCCCGGAATGCTGGCGGCGCGCAGCGGCGGCATCATCAACGTGGCCTCGACGGCGGCGTTTCTTCCCGGGCCGTTCATGGCGACCTACTACGCGAGCAAGGCGTTCGTGCTCTCGCTCTCAGAGGCGCTCTGGGAGGAATCGCGCGGTAGCGGCGTCACCGTGAGCTGCCTCTGCCCCGGTGCGACGAAGACCGCGTTTTTCACGCGCGCGAAGATGGAGGGGACGCCCTTGCTCTCGATGCAGCCGCTCGCCGACGCAACGATGGTCGCACGCGCCGGCTACGAGGGATGGAAACGCGGAAAACGCGTCGTGATTCCCGGAGCGATGAACGCGGCACTCGCGTTCATGCCGAGGATTTCGCCGCGCGCGATGTTGTTGCGTGTATCACGCCGATTGGTCGAGCGATAAAGTCTGTCGCGCAGCGCAGGCGCCGTTCGCGTTAGAACGCGGCGAGTTGGAGTTGCGGTGCGAAGGGAGAGTCGTCGGCGGGAATCGTGCCGTCGACCGCGATCTGCGAGATGAGCGCTGCGATGCGGCGCGATGATGCCTTCGGCGCAACCTCTTCCTGGCGAATGCGAATCTGCACGAGGCGTGCCGGATCGGCGATCATCCGCTGCACCGCGCCGACGACCTGCGCCGCGCCGTGGAGCGCGACTTCGCCGAGCCCGTTCTTGCGAACGAAATCGACGTTGCCGCGTTCTTGCCCCGGCACGTAATCGTAGACGACGACGGGGAGCTGTGCGGCGTTTGCTTCGGCGAGCGAGCCGGGACCGGCTTTGGTGACGAGCAGGTCGACCGCGCGGAAATACTCGGGAATCTGATCGGTGAAGCCGAGCAGATGCATCGGCGTCGGGAGCGTCGGTGCGAGTTCGGCGAGCCGTTCGCGTAACGCTTCGTTCCGGCCGCAGACCACAACGAGCTCCACCGGCAAGCCGGCTTTCGCCAGCGCGATCGCAGTGGTCATCAATTTGCCGCCGCCCTCGCCGCCGGCCATTAACATCACGATCGAGGCATTCTGCGGCAGGCCGAGCTCTCTGCGCAACTCTTGCTTGGTGCCGACGACATCGTCGAACTTCGGATGAATCGGGTGCCCGAGCCAGCGAAGCCGTGCCGGGGAGACGCCGCGCGAGAGCGCGCGTAGGTAAACTTCGCGAGCGGGAACGACGATCGCATCGGCATCGGGGGTGAGCCACGATTCGTGAACCTTCCCGAGATCGGTGATGACCGTCACGATAGGGATATGGTTGAGCCCGGCATCCGCGCGCGCGCGGAGCGCGGCGTGATTGAGCAGCGGATGCACCGAAACGATGACGTCGGGGCGATATTCGAGGAAAAGATTGCGGAGCCGTTCGCGGTAGAGGGGCTCGCAGAATCGCACCAGTGCGCGGTAGCGCCGACGGCCATTGGTTGCGTAATAGAGCGCGCCGTAGACCGGGGGGGCATAGCGTAGAGCCATGCTGTACCCGAGTCCGAGCTGGGTTAACGGAAAAGCACAGTGCGCCGCGACGTCGTCGATGCGATGAACGAATGAAGGATCCGTACGTTCGTCGAGCGCGGCGCAGATCGCGTTGCTCGCGCTGCGGTGCCCGCCGCCGGTATCCGAGATGAGAAAGAGTGCGCGCTTTACCATGTTCTCCCCGTTAGACGCGCACCGGTATCCTCTTCGTCCGCCGACGTCGCGACGACGCGTTGCGGGTGCGACGGCTGGTCGGAGCAAGGAGGTTGATGAGCGCTCGAGCCGGAGCATCGTAGAAGCGGAAGATGTCGCCGAACTCGACCTCGGGGTTTCGGTGGTGGCCGTCATGATCCTCGGGAAGCACGATCTGGAGGGGGCGGAGGATCGCCTCGATCCAGCGAGGGGTTCGCCAGCCGAGCTCGGTCGTATGGCGCCACCAAACGTGGAGTTGCCCGAGGAGGAGCCCCAGAAACGCCCCTTGCCACGAGAGGCGGGTGGCCGCCGTCGCGACGATAAGGTACGGGAGCGCTCCGAGGATGCCATCGAGGAGGATCGCCGGGTCGCGCGAGAGGACGGCGTGATCCCAATAGGAACGACGACGGTCGTGATGGGTGCGCAGGTGTAACGTGAACCAGAGATGCTGCGGAACGTGGTAAAAGAAGGTCGAACCGAGATCCCCGACAACGAGGACGATCAGTAATGCGGCGACGACGTGCATGGTTGCGTTCCCTTCTCGCTCGCGCGATGCCGATCTCGCTTGCGATGTTGTGCGCCTGCAGTGCGTTCTCCCTGCAAAAACATACGATCGTCGAAC
>JABEUW010000251.1 GCA_013043945.1 Vulcanimicrobiota bacterium
AGCGATAATCAACCAACCAGGTTGTCAGCGGTCATTACCGGCTGATGCCGACCTCGCCGAGCCGCGGCTCGTACACCACTCCGCGGGACACGATCCCGATATCGTCGTTGCCGAAACGCTCGCGTACTTCACGTACGCGTCGCGCTTCGGCGCCTCGATCTCGACGAATTCAGCTCCGGAATCGCTTTTTTGCGTGCGGGGAGGGACGTGAAGACGATGGGACGAGGGAGATATAAAGACGATGGGACGAGGGAGATATAAAGACGACGGGACGAGGGAGATATAAAGACGACGGGACGACGGAGATATAAAGACGACGGGGTGAGATATGGAGACGACGGGGTGAGATGAGGGATACTCTATAAAGACGGTGTGGGTAGGATGACGAAGATACATTAACGACGACGGGGTAGGGAGAGAGCGTACACTATGCCAGAGCAACAAGCGATTGCGCCGGGAGTGCTTCACGAGGTTCCCGCGGATATCGAGGCGGCGTTGACCTCCGATGCGAAAATACTTGCAACGTGGAACGCGCTGACGCCGATCCAACGCAACGAGTGGATTTGCTGGATTACCATCGTCAAGAGGCCGAAGACGCGAGCCGAACATATCGAACGTTTGGTCTCTGATCTGAGAGACGGCGAACGACAGCCCTGCTGCTGGCCCGGGTGTCCTCATCGTCGCCCGAGCGCGCAGAAGTGGTTTGAGGGGCGCAGAGCGCGCTCGCGTTAGTGGTTGTCGAGCAGCGGTGCGAAGCCTTTCGGTGGATGATTCTCGCCAGGAATGTGAACGGGAGTGACCCCAATCGTCCTGCAGCTCCACGGCGAAGGAATGCGATTGACAACCGTCGTTGGAATCTCAGCGAGGCTCGCCGGTAGCGGGGCTTTTGTACCCGCTAGGCGCTCCGGATCGAATGCGCCGACGAGATTACTTAATTCCGGGTTCGTGTCGCGCGGTCCAAGCGGCATGTAGATTTTCTCGTCCGGAAGCGATGCAAGCGCCGGTAGGTGAAAGAGCGTTCCGAGAAACTTCACGAACGAGGCGTGGTCGGAGAGCTCGTTGACGATCGCGTGGTTTCGAGCGTACGGCGAGATGAGGATCGCCGGCACGCGCGGGCCGTCACCGCATGCATGTCCATCGAAACAGCGCTCGAACTGCGGCGGCGGCACGTGGTCGTAGAAGCCTTCGGAGTCATCCCAAAAGATAAAGATCGCGGAGCTCTTCCAATAGCGGCTATGCGCGATCGTATCGACCACCTTCGCAACCATCGCCTCGGAGATCTGCGAATCGGAGTAGCCGGGGTGATCGTCGTCGCCGCGGAAACGCGACTGAACGCGCGGGCTCTTGCCGGCCGGCTTTAACCCGAACGGATTTTTCTTGCCGCCTTTGATGAAGACGACGCTGCGTTTGCCGAGCCGACCCTGTTCGATTGCGGGAAAGAGTGCGGTGAGGTCGTGGACGCCGCCCCAGAAATATGGGTTTTTGCGGAGATAGCCGAAATACTGTAACGCATTGTGGTGCGGAATATACCCGTGCACCAGGTTGGTCGCATTTGGATGTGCTGCGGCGGCATAGCCCTCCTGATACCACCCCCAGGGGATCGCGGGGCGGCCGGGGCGAGCGATCGCTGCAATATCTTTGCGGATACCGTGATTGTCGCGTTTCGCTTCGACCGCACGGCGTTGAGCCATCGTTAAGAAGACGGTTGCGTAATGCTGATCGTATTGCGCCTTGAGGGGGTCGGGCGGGCTGCCCGGATAGGGTCCGAAGGGAGGTTGCGAATCGTTGACGATCGGGTCGCCGGGGCCTTTGGAATTCGGCGCGACCTGTTCGGCTGCGTCGCGCGCCCACTGCGTCTCGCCGGTCTGTGCGGCGATCAGATCGATATTCCCGGGCGTCGATGGTGCCCACATTCCTTGAAAGAATCGATCGTAGAGCGCAAAGTTATGTGCGTAATACCACAAGTACGGAATCGTATCGCAATCTTCGTGCGCCATCGTGAGCAGACCGACGCGTTGGGCATCGCGACGGCTATAGCCACGTGCGAGCAGCCCGAATTCTTCGGTTTCAACGTAGAGATCCATCCGGCCGCCATCGGCTTTCGTGATGAGCGCAGGGCGCGAGTGGTCTGCATCCGCGGTATCGGGTGCGGTGATGCGAAAGGGCGTTACCCATTGACGGCCGATAGGATCGTATTGACGGAAACCATGCGTTTGCGCCGAGGGTGAGGCGAGATTATCGGCACCCGGGAACGTGCCGAAATAAGAATCGAAGGAGCGATTCTCCTGATAGATGACAAAGACGTGTTTGATATGCGAACGCAAGAGTGCGTTGAGAACCGCGTTCGACCCGTGCGTTGGTTGTGCGAGCGCAGCGCTCGACAGCGGCGTCATAGTGAAAAAGACGGAACAACCGATGATAAAGGCGATGAGACGACGCAACGGGGTACCTCCGCAGATAAAAACGATGGACGTTCTGCTGCGTTAACTGCGGCTTGTGCTCGCGCGAGTCCTGGCACTGTGACTGAAAAAAATCTGGAAATTTGCGGGATTTTTTACGTCGTCCATTAACAACGATTATGAACCTAAAGACCGCTTAAGAGTAGAGGAGCTTCACCGATGATCGAGATGCAATTGATTCGAGAGATCGTCCGTTTGCCCGCGCCGGCGCCCGAGCCGCAGGCGCTCGCCGCCGACGGTGAACGCCTTTGGGTGAGCTCGATGCAGACGAGCAGACTCTATGCCGTTTCACCGAGCGACGACCGCGTCCTCGATGAAGCGCAGGCGCCGGGAAAGCCGATCGGTGCGATCGCCCTCGGTGACGAACTTCGCTTTGTCTCGAGTGAAGGTGCCGACGACGACCGGTATTTGCGACGCTACGTGCCCGGGCATGGCGTCAAGGAGCACGACCGCATTGCGTGCCCGGAGCACACGGGCTCGCAACTCGCTTTCGACGGCGAGCGTCTCTGGCTGAGCCAGGCCGTTCGCAAGCGCCTGCTCGCACTCGATGCCGGCGGCTCGATCCTGGCGACGATGGATTTCGCCGACGCGATCTCAGGGTTTGCACGTGCCAACGTCGGCTGTTGCTTCGTCGAGGGGACGCTCTATCTGCTCGCGCGCAATACCGATGACGCCACCAACACGTTGGTGCGCGTCACCTCGCTCGAGAAATGTACCGTCGAGGCGCTCGCCCACCTGCCGTTTCGCAGCGTCTCGCTCGCACACGACGGTACCCGTTTCTGGACTGCGGATAAACCCGCGAATGCCTTGGTTGCCTTTACCGCCTAGTCGGCGCTAGCGATCACCGTCCGCGTCCTGGCCGCGCCCGCGGATGAGGTCGATTCGGTCGGCAACGAAGGAGCCGTCCTCGCCCCGGTGCCCCCAGATCCGGACGAGCATCCCCCAACGCGGGGTCAGACCGGTCGGATTGATGATCGTTCCCGGATGGAGTTCGAGGGTGCGGCCATCGCGCAAGCGGAGATGATAGGGCCAGAACGCCGCTACGCGCGCGACGACGACGCGGTCGTGCCCCCCACCATCGTTCCAGTCGGCTTGGGCTCCAGCCGGCACGAGCAGGGCGAGGGTAGCGATGAGGGCGAGAGCGATGGTCAAGCGTTTCATGGGGCCTCCGATTCTCATGGGTTGGTGATGCGTGTACCTCAGAAACGTGGCCCCACGGGAGCCGGTCGCGCCCTTCGCCGCTTTCTCATCGTGCCCTCATCGCGGACGAGCGATCGCTCCGCATCTCGGAGTGACGAAATGCACATAGGGGCTACGGCCCTGCATCTGCGCCTGCTCCTTATCGCTTAACGCCTGCTTAACGTAGAATGCCCGAGTGCCCGAACTGCCGAGGGGCGGTTCGACGCGCCTGTTGCAACCACTACGTACAACTTTCGTACGACCAAGGAGAAGAATGCAAACATCCCTCCGACTCGTAGCATCCTGTCTGATTGCAGGCATGGTGCTTTCGGCGTGCGGCGGCGGAAATTCCGGTGGAGGAATTTTACCGGCCGGATCGCCCACGCAAAGCACCGGATCGCCGTCCGCCCAGACGCCGACCAGCAGCGTTCCGAAGACTGCCGGCACGCTCGCCTACACCGATATGGGTGCCGCCCCGCAGACGACGCCCGTCAGCGTCACGTTGACGTTGAATTACAACCACCAAGCGCAACTCGATCAGCTTGTCGCTCAGCAAGCCGATCCTACGTCGCCGATGTATCATCACTACCTCACCAGCGACGAGTTCAATTCGTATTACGCACCGACCGCCCAGCAGGAGCAGAGCGTCATCTTTGCCCTCCAGCGTGCCGGTTTCACCATCACCCAACAGTACTCGAACCGCACGCTGATCGAGGCCTCCGCTCCCGCGGCGACGGTCGAAAGTTTTTTCAGCACGCAGATTCACATGGTGAATCAGGGTAAATTCGGCGCGCGTTACGTCAACGTGAAGCCGGCGGTCGTGCCAGCAGCGATCGCGCCGCTCGTCCACGCCGTGACGACGAGCAACGTCGTCGTCGCCCACACGGGTGCCCACGTGCAAAGCGCGCTCTCGCTCTCGTCGTTGATTGCATCGACGACGATGCCGGGCGTCGCGCACATTCCAGCGCAGCGTGCCTCGCGCAAACTCACACTCTCGCCGCAGGTGAAAACGCGCGAAGCGATGCTCGCAAAATACGCGACGCCGTTCGCAACCGGGAACGTCATCGGTAACCCCGGTTTCGAATCCGGTGCCTTCTCGCCATGGTTCCCCTGCGGCAACGGCTATGCGACCATCGATACTTCGGACCCGCATAGCGGCCATTACGATGCCTTCACCGGAAACCTCGCCAACAACCTCGGCGAAGAGTACGGGCTCGACGGCGTCTGCCAACAGGTTACCGTGCCCACCAACGGTCAGCTCAGCTTCTACGTCAATGAAGGAACGAGCGAGACCAGCACCTACAACGCCGATCAGGAAGCCGATCTCTTCGATGCGAACGGCAACTACTTGACGAACCTCTACACCGAGAACGGCAACACCAACGGCTACGTACACCGTAGCTACAATATCGGTGCCTATGCCGGTCAACAGGTCATCATCTTCGTCGGCATCTACGGCAGCGGATCGTTCAGCGATTATAATTACGTCTATCTCGACGACGCCTCGCTGACCAACGGAAGCTCGCCGACCCCGGCTCCGTCGCCGACCCCGGTCCCAACGGCAACGCCGTCGCCGAAGCCGACCGCAACGCCGTCGCCGAAGCCGACCGCATCCCCGACGCCGAAGCCGACCGCGTCACCGACGCCGAAGCCGACCGCATCGCCGACCCCGGTCCCGACCGCAACGCCAGCACCGACGCCGACACCGGTCGCCGGCGGCACCTGCACCGGTAACGCGGACAACGGTCCGCTGAGCGGATCGAACGGCTGGCTTGCCACCGGTGTGGCTAAAGCCTTTGATTATCCCGTGCAACACGGTTGCAACGGTGCCGGTGAGACCGTCGCCGTCGAAATCGATACGCCGATTAATACCAGCGATGTCGCCGGCTATCTCAGCGCGGCAGGAATCACGCAGACCGGCACCATCACCAACGAAGCCGTCAATGGCGGCGGCAACGCATCGAGCGCCGACTACACCGAGACCGCGCTCGACGTTGAAACGATCTCCGGCCTCGCGCCGGGTGCGAACATCATCGTCTACAACTTCCCCGACTTAAGTTCGCAGAGTATCGAAGCCGGCTATAACCAGACCGTTTCGGATGGCAAAGCCAGTGTCGTGAACTCGTCGTTCGGCGGATGCGAAAGCTCCGATACGGCATTCACCAATACGACCAACACGATCGCCGAACAGGCCGCAGCGAAGGGCATGACCTTTGTTGCCTCCTCCGGTGACTCGGGCAGCGACGAATGCGGAACCGGAAATAATCCGCCGGGAGTCAGCTCTCCGGCGACCGATCCGTACTTTACCGCGGTCGGTGCGGTGAACTTCACCGACACCTCGGCCGGCACGCTTGCGAGCATCACCTCGGGCAGCGACTCGAGCAACGGGTTCCTCTCCGGCGGCGGCGTCTCGACGATCTTCGCGCTTCCCAGCTACCAGCAGGGCGTCGCGAATATGGTCAGCACCGGGCGGAACGATCCCGACGTCTCGCTCCCCGGCGTGGGCGTGATGGTCTATGCCAACGGCAGCCCAATGCAGGTTGACGGCACCTCGTGGTCTTCACCCGAGTTCGTTGCCCTCATGGCTGAAGCGAACCAGTTGCACGGAAGCCCGCTGGGCTTCATCAACCCGACGCTCTACAGCATCTTCACCAAGACCGGATACACCGACTTCACCGATGTGACGTCGGGAAATAACGGCGCCTACAACGCAGGCACCGGATACGATCTGGTCACCGGTATCGGTGCACCCAAGGGATGGGCGCTCGCCAACGCCCTCTAGGCGTCGGATCAGCGTTCTCCCAAACGAGAAGGGAGTCGGCAGCGATGCCGGCTCCCTTTCGACGTTGGTGGTGCCAAGGGCCGGAATCGAACCGGCGACACCGCACTTTTCAGGCGCGTGCTCTACCGACTGAGCTACCTTGGCATGGATGCGGGCACAACGCTCGCGCGATGTACCCGCATAAACGATGGCGACGCTGATGGGGCTCGAACCCACGACCTCCGCCGTGACAGGGCGGCGCTCTAACCAACTGAGCTACAGCGCCAGGGGATGGTGGGCACGGTTGGGATTGAACCAACGACCCCCCGCGTGTGAAGCGGATGCTCTCCCACTGAGCTACGCGCCCACGATACCCGGCGTCCGGG
>JABEUW010000026.1 GCA_013043945.1 Vulcanimicrobiota bacterium
ACCGCCGATGGAGGATGCGTGGCTCGGCAAAGCGACCGAACGCATTTTTCTGCCGTTGTTGCAGATGGTGCTCCCCGAAGTCGTCGATATGAATCTCCCGGTCGAAGGCGGCTTCCACAATCTCGCCATCGTCTCGATTCGCAAACAGTATCCCGGACACGCGAAAAAAGTGATGAACGCGCTCTGGGGACTGGGGCACATGATGATGCTCACGCGCATGCTCGTCGTCGTCGATGCCGACGTCGATGTGCAAGACGTTCGCAGCGTGGCATGGTTCGTGCTCAACAATCTCGCACCCGATCGCGGTATCGTGCAGATGCCCGGCCCGGTCGACGATCTCGACCACGGTTCGTATAACGTCGCCTACGGCGTCAAGCTCGGCATCGATGCAACGCGCAAGAGTGCGAGCGAAGGCTACACGCGCGAATGGCCGCCCGACATTGCAAGTTCTGCATCCGTACGCAAGCGCGTCGGCGAACGCTGGCGCGAGTATGGGCTCGACCGCATCGAGAAGAACCTCCGCCCCGATTCGTGGAGCGGGCAGGGGCTCGATGCACTCGCGCGGCTCTTGCGCTCCGAACGTGGGCCGGAGGCTCCGTAATGCGTGCGGCGTCGCTGTTTTTGCGTGAGATTCGCCTCGAGCATACGCTCTTCGCACTTCCGTTCGCCTACGTCGGTGCAGTCTTTGCCGCGCACGGGCTGCCGAGTCTCGCCGCGGTTCTCTGGATAACCCTCGCGGTGCTCGGTGCGCGCACAGCGGCGATGGCGGCCAACCGCTACTTCGACCGCGATATCGATGCACGCACGCCGCGAACCGCGCGCCGCGCTCTCGCGACCGGAGAACTCGATCCGCGCGTGATGCTCGGGGCGATCGTCGTCGGCCTCATGCTCTTGCTCGTTGCGGCATGGCAACTCAATCCGCTCTGCGTCGAGCTGCTGCCGATCGCGGCCGCCGGCGTCTTGCTCTATCCGCTCTGCAAGCGCTTCACGTGGATGGTGCACATTGTTCTCGGTGCCGTCGACGGGCTCGCACCGCTCGGTGCGTATATCGGCATCGCCGGGCGCGTCGATGCTACCGGCATCGCGCTCTTCGCTGCGGTCACGCTCTGGGTCGCGGGCTTCGATATCCTCTATGCGTTAATGGATCTATCCGCCGATCGTGAGAACGGCGTGAATTCAATGCCGGTGCGTTTCGGCGAGAAGAGCGCTCGACCAGCTGCTATCGCAATGCACGTCGGGATGTTCGCGCTGCTCGCAGTCGCGGGGCGTATCGGCGGCCTCGCCAGCACATGGTATCTCGCCGGCCTCCTTGCAACGCTGCTGTTGATTGCATACGAATTGCGCTTATTACGCACGAGTGAGAATATCTTCGTTCTGAACGAACGGGTCTTTTCGGCGAATATGACCTTTTCCGTCCTCTTCCTCGTTACGGTCGCCATCGGCTTCGGATTGCGCGCCTAATCGATGCGACGCCGTCGATTTCTTGCAAGCGCGGCCGGCGCGCTCGCACTCTCCGGGGCCCGCGCGAGCGCGCAGCTACAACCGGGCGGTTTCGCGCGGCAATACACGATCGGCGTCAGCGTTCCGCTTACCGGCGCTCTCGCTTCGATCGGGAACGAGATCGCCGAGGGCGTTCAAGCCGCTTGCGACGAAGCGAACCGCTTCGGCCCGCCGACGCAATTTTTCGCCGTTCGTCGTTTTGATGACGGCAACGAAAGCGCACTCGCCATTGGAAACGCACAACTCGCCGCAAGCGACCCAAGCGTGATCGGCGTCGTCGGCGATCTCAGCCTCGACGTCACGCTCCAAGCCGCACCGCAGTACGCGAATCTTTCGCTCCCGCTCATCGTGCCGACGATCACCAGCGATGCGCTGACAAAGCGCGGGTATCGCAATATCTTTCGCTTACCGGCGCGCGACGAAGTGCAGGGGCAGTTAATGGCGCAGATGTTGTTGCGCGTGCACGCGCCGCCGCGCACCTTAGTCATCGCACCGAGCAAGGGCTACGGCACCGCGGTCGCGCGCGGATTCACCGACCAAGCCGGCGCCGACCATCACTCCACGGCGAGCGCGACGTTGGAGAACGGGCACCTCACGCTCGATCCGCGCACGGCGAGCGTGCTCGGCGAGGGACCGCAACTCACCGTACTCTGCGGCACCGCCGCCGAGCTCGGGCCGATCGCCCCGGCGATGCGCGCACGGAACTACACCGGGGCATTCGCCTGCGCGGAGGGCTTCTACAGCACGCAGACGTTGAAGGACGATGCAAAGGCGCTCGGCCCGGCGCTGGTTTTCACCACGATGCCGCCGATCGATCGCGCGCCCTCGGTCGCCCAGCAACTCGCGGATTTACGGCGCAGCGTTCCTGCGGTCACGGCGTTCGTCGCCTTTGCCTATGCCGCCGCGCAGATCCTCATTCAAGCGGTGCAACGCACCCCGACCTACTCGCGCCCGGCGATGCTCTCGCTATTAACCTACAACGGCTCGTTCCAAACCCTCGTGGGCCCGTTCACGTTTAGCTATACCGGCGACCCCACGCTCCCCAACCTCTATGCCTACCGCATCGAAAAGGGAGCCTTCCATTACGACCGCGCCGCCTTCCTGAACGGCTTCATTTTGTAGGACGCCGCCTTCCCCGGGCGGAGCTCCTGGAGAAAACCAGGGGTTTTCCCGGATGGGGTGAGCCGCCCGGCTCTGGCATGATCGGGGCATGGAAACGCCACGCTACGCCTGGATCACCGACAACTACCTCAACGTCCTCGCTCTCAACGAGGCGCTTGCTGCCCAACACCGTCCGAATCGTCCGCCCTCGAAGGTCGCCGAACTCTGGGGTGAGAGCGAGACCTGCGACCTCATCTCCGGCGCGCACCGCTGCGCGCTCGAAGGGAAGCAGATTCGACTCGAGGTTGAGGCACTCGGCCAGGTTCTGCTCTTCGAACTCGAACCGTTGCGCTCGCCCGCCGGCGATATCGTCGGGACGAGCGGGCGCGCCCGCATCGCCAAGCCGATGGAGTCGCCAATTGCGGCACCCGAAGATCCGCTCGTCGAGGAGATCGCTCAGATCGGCAGCTGGCGCTACGAGTATTCGGCGCGGGCGTTACAGCCGTCACTCGGGCTGCTCCGCCTGCTCGGGCTTCCCCCGACCGGCGATCTCGGCGATATCCGCGCCTTCGACCATCCCGACGACCGCGCGCTCGTTCGCGCGGCGATCGAAGCCTCGGGCGACACCTACGAGGTCGAGCATCGCATCGTTCGCCACGACGGGGAACAGCGACACGTTCGCGAGCGGGCGACGACGATCCGCGACGCACATGGCTTCTCGGTCGCGCGCGTCGGCACGATGCTCGATATCACGGCGATCAAGCTGCGCGAATCGTGGCTGCGCGATCTCGCCAACGTCGATACGCTCACCGGGTTAGGGAATCGCCGCTTGCTCGAAGAGCGCCTCGGTGCGGCGATTATGCGCTCGGAGCGCTTCGCGAATTCTTGCGCCATCCTCTTCATCGATATCGATGATTTTAAGGGCATCAACGATACCTACGGTCACGCGGTCGGCGACGCATATCTCGTCGAGTTTGCGCTGCGGCTGGCGCGTAACGTTCGCGCATCGGACACCGTCGCACGGCTCGCCGGCGACGAATTCGTGATCGTACTCGAAGATCTCGAGAACGAACGTGCCGCCGCCGAAGCGGCGGAAAAAATCGCCGCCGTGTTGCGGGAGCCGCTCGCCGTCGGAGCCCTCAAAATTGATGTACGAGCGAGTATCGGCCTCGCCGTCTCGCCGCGCGATGGCGAGAGCGTCAAGGAGTTGCTCGAACGAGCCGACCTGGCGATGTACGAGGCGAAGCGTCGCGGCGGCGCCGGCGTCGGAGGCGGCCGCCTCTTAGCGAAGAAAGTAGCGGCATGGTCGCCGAGATTGATCGAGGGAAAAGTCTCCTCTTCGAAGGACCGGCCTCGCTACGGCACCCAACCGAACGTATCGCATTCTTCCTAACGCTGCTCTGGGCGTTTCCGGTCGCCGCGGTCGTCGGCGTCTTCATCCACTTTTCAATCGGGCTCGCCCAAGTCGCGCTCTTCGTCGTCGGCGCAATGGTCTTCATCACGTTCGCGCGTGGACGCCTCATCGGTTCGAGCCTTCTCATCCACGAAGCGCAGAACCCCGAGATCTTTTCGATCGTCAAACGCCAGTGCGCGGCCCTCGGCTTACCGCTACCGTTGGTTTTCGTGCGCCAAGATCCGCTCGTGCCGGCGGCCGCGATCGGATTCGGCGAACCCTATTCGCTCGTGCTCTCGAGCGAATATCTCGAGGAACTCCGCGAGGACGAACTCTCGTTCGTTATCGGGCGCCAACTCGGCCACATTGCGGCCGGACACGTTCGCTATCAATCGCTGCTCAGCGTCAACGGCAATGAAAACGCACTCGTTTCGTTGATCTTCGGTCCGTGGTTGCGGCGCTGTGAATTAACCTGCGACAAAGTCGGGCTGATCTGCTGTGGATCGCTCGACGCCGCGTCGCGCGCGATCGCCATTCTTGCACTCCGCGGATTCGGGCGCCAAATCGACCTGCGGAGTTTTGCGACGCAGCAAGCCTCGATCGGCGACGATACGGTGCTGAAATGGGGCGAATGGCTCGGCTCCGAGCCCTACGCGACTCGTCGCATCGCCGACTTGACGGCCTTTGCCGCAAGCACGCAATACGAACGATACGAAGAGTGGTTTCTTCGAAGCGAGGCGGTCGCTCCGATTCCATTGCCGCTGCCTGGAAGCCGACGACTCGATCGTGGGGATCTCGCAGGGCGGGGGAGGCGCATGCTCGCCGCGGCAATCGATGTCGTGGTGCTTCTCGCGGCGAGCTCGTATTTCGTACCCAACGCCTCGTCGCGCCCACCGAAGATTCCGCGCGCCGTCGTCGTGAACGGCCTACCGAACGGCGCGAACGTTCAACTCGGGCCCCTGAGCGTCAAAATTCCCGCTGAAAAAGCTGCGCCAGCTGCATCGAGTGCGCCGACGCCGGTGCCGACCGCGAGCCCCACGGCGCGCCTGCACGGCGCGTGGAAGCGAAGGTTGGCGGAGCTTGTAACGCGCTCGCTCTCCTTCGGTTTTGCATCGTTTCTCTATTTTGCGCTCCTCATCGCCGTCGTCGGGCAGAGCTTCGGCATGATGATCGCCGGGCTGCGCGTCTCCTCGCTCGATCTACGCCGGCCGAGTTTCGGCCAGGCACTCGCCCGCGGAGCACTTATCGGTATGTTCCACTGGCCGATCGCTCTGCTCGCACCATTTACTACGTGCTGGTTCCACGATTGGATGACGAAGACGCGCGTCGTCGCGGGCGAGCGGCTCATCGCCCGCGTTGCAAACGGCTAAGTGCTCGCTCCGCAGCCGTTGTGCAGGCGCGTGAGGTAATTGAATAGGCCGACGGTTGCCACGATCTCTTCAAACCCGTCGCGGCCGCACGCCTCGATTAGCGCGCTGCGCAGGTTCTCCGGAAGCGCGCGTGGTTCGCGCGTTAACGCAACGGCAACCGCGAGTGCGGCGCGTTCGAGCTCCGAAAAGCTCGCGCTCGTTGCATAATTGGAGAGATCGTGGAGACTCGCTTCCTCGACGCCGAGACGCTTTGCCAAAGCGCCGTGTACGTCCATTCAATATTCGCAGGCGTTGAGCCAAGCGACCATCACGCCGACGAGCTCCTTCGTGCGCCGCTCGATGCACCCGCTCTCGAACAACGCCGCAACGTGCGCGTCGAGCGTCGCGCGCGCTCGTTGGTGGGCGCCGAGCGGCGTATCGCTCATGAAGAGACGCGCGGTGCCGAACGGTAGAGTGGAAAGCCGCGGAGCGTATCGAAGCGCGGATCCATCTCGAAGGCGAGATGCGTCGCCGTGCCTGCGTGAGCGAGCACCGCTAACGCGCTGCCGCGCTTCCCGAGCGCCGCAAAGGCAAAGGCCAGGTCATCGCGCCCGACATCGTGGACGTCGGCGCGTGCGAGCGCAAGTTCGTGTCGGGCGAGCGTGCGTTTTCCTTCGCGCGCGTAGAGATCGGCGAGGAGCGCCGCGCCTTCGTTTCGGCAACTCGCGCAGCGCTTCGAGAACGCCTCGAAGGTTACCGCCGCACGATGGTTTTTCCCGAGCGCTTCCTGAGCGAGCCCGACGGTGGTGAGGTTGTCGAAACCATGCGGATCGAGATCGAGCGCTTGGTGCGCGTAGGCGATCGCTTGGTGGAAGTGCCGATCGAAATACGCCGCTTGCGCGAGCCACGCCGTCGTCGCAGTCGAGAGCGGGTCGAGGCGCGCCGCAACGCGCAGATCTCGATAGCCGGCGGCAGCATCGCCATCGTTGAGGCGAAGGATCCCGAGCCATTCGCGTGCGGGCGCATCTTTGGGCGTGAGGCGCACCGCTCGCTCCAACAAGCGATTCGCGCTCTGAAAGTGCCGGCGGTCGAGCGCGATCGCGCCGAGCGCGGCATACGCTTCGCCGGCGCTCGGATCGAGAGCGATCGCCTTCTTCGCATAGAGACCAGCGGCCGCGAAATCGAGGGAGGGGGCTCCATAGCCGTAATCGCCCATCATCGCCTCGGCGGAGGCGAGCGCCTCGTAGCCGCGAGGATCGCGCGGTGCGAGCGTGACGACGCGATGGAAATAGGAGAGGCTGCGCAGTAGGCTCGTCTGGCTCCGTTCGTTCCAGTAGTAGCGACCGAGCGCGTAGAGGCGCTGGGCGTTCGGCGGAAGGAGGCGGGTCTGCGCGTCACCCCGCAGCGCGATCGCACGCAGGCCGAGCGCTCCCAGCACCAGGGCCGCGAAGAGCGCGACGGCGGAGGGCAACCAGCGCCGCTGCCGGGGGGCCGGCAGGGCAGCTGCAGGCAAGGGAGCGAGGGGCACGCCCTCGGCGACGCGCGGCACGATCGGGGCGACGAAGCGATAGCCCCGGCGCGGGAGGGTCTCGATAACCTCGCCATCCCAGTGGGCGCGCATCGTCTTGCGCAGCACGTAGACGTTCTGCGAGAGGCTCGCCTCCTCGATAAAGCCCTCGGGCCAGATCCGGGCGAGCAGTTCGCTCTTCGCGAGAATCTCGCCGGGGCGCTCGGCGAGCGCGAGCAGCGTCTCTACTACCTTGGGGCCGAGGGCGAGCTGGATGCCGTCCGCGCTGAGAACCAGCCGCTCCACGTCCAGCTCGAATGGGCCGAAAATGAGTCGTTCCACGAAAGTTACCTCACCTATAGTACGCTTGCTTCCACCTCAACGTTTCGCTCCCCCCGCTTTTGGGGTCGCCCGCCCCGGGGACCGGTGAGGGCAGGCTCGCCCCCTCGCCCCAGTCGCCCATCGATCGCCGACGTAGGTCGCGCTATACTGCGCCAATTTTCCCGGAATTACATGCGATTGTCACACGTTATTCATCACTCATTCATCTGCAATAATTATTCTTTCGAGGTGAAACAAATATCGTAGAGCGCACGTAGTAGTGGATGTACGTTAGCGCTGCGATTCGCGCAGAGCGAAGCGAAAACGAAAGGGATGTTTATGAAAGCG
>JABEUW010000252.1 GCA_013043945.1 Vulcanimicrobiota bacterium
GATCCGCGCCGCTTCGATAAGGGTTCTCCGGTGCCGCCCCGAAAATTGCTCGCGTATGTCCTGGATAACGCGAGGTTCGGGCGGCTCCGGCAACCCTCCGCGCTCGAACGGTGAGAATGCGACCCCCAAGCGGGCGACCTTCCGACAGTCGCTCGAGATTCCAATTTCCTTCGAGGCCGGTGGAAAGGCCGCGCAGGTATACGGCACCCTGATCGATATCTCGGAGACCGGCTGCCGCCTTCGTTCGCTGATACTACTCGACCGTGACTGCGTGATCCGTTTTGAATTGCGGCGCGGTTCGGGCGCCGCTTTGCGCCTTCGTGGCCACGTTGCCGGGCGCAGATCTCCCACCGAGGGGGCTGGATACGAATACGGCGTCACGTTCGACGGCATTTCACCCGTCGAGCGCAAGCAACTGCTCGCGGAGATCATGGAAATGCAACGGCGCGACGCTGCCGGACGCTCGCACGCACGTGACGAAAAGCCGCCCTCTCAGAACGACCAGCGTCGCAAAAATCTACGGCAAAGCGTCTCCTTTCCGATCTCCTTTCGTCGACCGGGCTCGATCTGGCAAAACGGATCGTGTGCCGATGTCAGCGCCGGCGGCATACGCTTGGTCTGCGGCGATGCGATCGAAGAAGGGAGCGAGATCGAATTACGTTTTACGCTTCCAAACGAGGTCCTCGACGTCTTTCCGAAAGGCGGCGAACGAACGGAGATTACACCGTTTGGGCCACGGCGCGTCCGCGTTCCCGATAACCGCCGATCCTTCGACCAGATCTTCGCGCGCGCTCAAGTGGTAGCGAAACTCGCTCAGGTCGAGGGGCGCAACTCCTATGGCGTCGAGTTTGCGAACCTCGATGGTTACTCGCGCGAGGAGATCGTTCGTTTCAATCACGCCTTGCAACTACGCCGCTTGCGAACCGGAGGCAAGTAGCGCTCGATGCGCGTCCTCTTCGTCCCGCGCGAAGACGGGAACCGCGTCTTCGGTGGTGATGTTATACAGATGGAGGCGACGGCACGCGAACTTCGTGCCCTCGGCGACCAGGTTGAGATCGCTTCGATCGAGCGCGCACGAGAGAACGATTTCGACGTCGTCCATCTCTGGACGAGCCTCCATCTGCCCGATTCGCTCGAACGCCAACTCGATGCCCTGAAACCGATACGAGATCGGGTGCGCGTCGTGCTCTCTCCCATCTGGGCACCGCACCACACGCTACGATGGATGCATGCCGCACGCCGCTGGCTCTTTGAAAGCACGCCCGACCGCGGCGCGCTCGATATCGAAAACGCTCGCGATATCTTAGAGCAGATCGCGCGACGCAGCGTCAATATTACCGTCGACGGGGTCACGCTCACCGCATGGACCGCACATCCATCGACCGCCGCCTGTCGCGGGGTGCTCGCCCGAGTCGACGCGATTCTGCCGAACTCCTGGATGGAGCTCGCCGCGATATTCACCTATCTTGGTGATTTTTGCGAGCATGCAGTCGTGCCGAACGCGGTCGACGCAACGCTCTTCGCCTCCGGCGACTCATCCGCCGTGCCGGACGAGCTCCGGACGACGCCGTTCGCTTTAATGTCGGCGCGATTCGATGCGCGCAAACAACAAGATTTTGTGCTCCTCGCTCTCAAGCATACCGAGTATCCTCTCGTTTTTGTCGGCGACGCGACCGACCCCGAGATCTTCGCTCGTTTTCGCGAACTCGGCGCGCGACGAAAGGCCCCGGTCTATTACTATCCTGCGATCCCCCAACAGCAATTGCGTCATCTCTACGCGGCCGCCCGCGTTCACCTCTTACCGAGCCTTTTCGAGTCGCCGGGGCTCTCATCGCTCGAAGCACTGCTCGCCGACACCGCGATCGTCGTCGGCAACCTCGGTTTCGAATCCGAGTATTTCGGCGAGGCGGCGTACTATTGCGACCCTTGCGACGCATGGTCGATCCTCCGCGCGACGCAGAGAGCTTGGAATCGATACGAACGCGACGCCCCGCTTCGTGCGCGAGCGCGTGCGCGCATCGTCGAGGAATTCACCTGGGCCGCCGCAGCGAAGGCGACGCGACGCGCCTACGAACGCGCGCTCGAAGGGTGACGAACTGTTGCACAAATACATCGTAAATATAGACAAACATACGTTCCCATGATACTCTTAAGCAGTGAAACTCTCAGAGTGGGCACGCCGAACGGGCATTTCCTACAAGACGGCTTGGCGCTGGACGCAAGACGGCATCATGCCTGTCCCGTGGCGCAAACTGCCCACTGGAACCATTGTCGTGGATGCACCCGAACCTATTGTCTGTGAACGCGTCGCGTTGTACGCCCGCGTGAGTAGCCATGACCAACGCAATGATCTCGACCGACAACTCGCGCGGCTCTCGCAGTACGCAGCCGAGCATGATCTCCACGTTGTTGAATCAGTTGCTGAGGTCGGCTCCGGCTTGAATGGGAAACGCCGCAAAGTGATGCGGCTCTTGCTTGATGCAAACGTCCATGCAATCGTGGTCGAACACCGCGACCGCTTTGCCCGTTTCGGTTCAGAGTATCTGGAGGCGGCGCTTGCCGCGTCGGGTCGGCGGCTGATCGTCGTCGATCCATCCGAAATGAACGATGATCTCGTACAGGATATGATCGCGGTGCTCACGAGTTTTTGCGCGCGGCTCTATGGCCGTCGTTCGGCTCGCAATCGCGCGATCAGTATTGAGCGAGCACTTGCACGGCACGAGGCGCAGGCATGATGCTCGCACACCGCGTTCGACTCGTTCCAACCGCCGCTCAGGAGGCCTACTTTGCGCGGGCCTGCGGCGTTGCACGGTTCGCGTATAATTGGGCACTTGCGGAATGGCAGCGACAGTATGTTGCGGGCAAAAAACCATCGCAAGGCGTGCTACGCAAGGTGTTTAACGCGCTAAAAGATGCGAACTTCCCATGGATGCGCGAAGTCACGAAGAACGCGCCGCAACAGGCAATTAAGAATCTTGGGCGCGCGTACGCCAATTTCTTCAACGACCTCAAGAAATATCGGCGCAACGAGATTCCTTGGAAGCGCGTTCGAGTGCCGACATTCAAGAAAAAGGGTAAGACGCGCGAGTGTTTTCGCGCCGACAACGGCCCAGACAAACAACATCCCGACGCGGTTCAGACGGATGGCATGCGCGTGAAGTTGCCGATTATCGGATGGGTGAAGATGCGCGAAGAAGTGCGTTTCGCCGGACGCATCCTCTCCGTCACGATCTCACGCCAAGCCGATGCGTGGTACGCGAGTTTCTCCATTGAAGTTCAATACGAGCCGGAGGTTCGCGCCGATGCACGTGTTGTCGGCGTCGATCTGAGTCAAGTCCCTAAACTGCTGTAAATTCGGTTCGGTCGCAGCGTAGGTTAGGTCGCCTCCTTTCTGTCGGCGGATGCCTCGCGAGCGCTCTGTTCGTA
>JABEUW010000253.1 GCA_013043945.1 Vulcanimicrobiota bacterium
ATCATCTCCTTACGCCGCAGTCCGCCCTGCTCTGCAGAGCGGTACCGGCGTTTGATGCGCTCCTTCTGCGTCGCGAGACACTCGATAAATCGTTCGAACGTGCCGTCCATCGCGCGTTGAAGCGCCACCTTGAGGTTCTTGCCGACGCGCGGCGCGAGCCCGGTCGTCGAGACGGAGACGCGCACCGGGCCGGCCTTCGCAATCGCCGCCATCGCGATGAATCCGTAGCGCGGCTGGTCGATACAGCAGAGCAAGAAACGGTGACGATCCGCATACTCGCGCAATCTCGCGGAGAGCCGTTCCTCCTGCGGTGTCGAGATCACGAAGAACGCATCGCACAGATCCTCTTCAACGACCGCCGAGGGATCGGTGAGCCAGAGCAGATCCGCTCCGCTCTCCTCCAGCGCAGCGGCTTTTTCGACCGCTTCGCGGTCGTCGCGAGCGCCGATGACGACGCAGCGGCGCCCTTGAAGATTCAAGCTTACCGGATAAAACGGGGTTACGGATTTCATCAGTAATCGACCGGGCGGAGATAGAACTCGTTGATCGCGGTATTCGTTAGCATCGCCGTCGTCGGCAGATGCCGCTTCCAGTGCGTGCTCTCGACGCGCCGCCGTACCAACGCCACCTCATCGGCATCGAAGCCGCGCGCGAGCAGTTGTTCGTCGCGATAACCCAACAACATCGAGGAGAGGATCGCATCGGCACGTGGGTAGCGAATACCGAGATCTCCTTCATCGGTTTGATTTGCTTCCAAGTCGGCACTCGGCGCCTTCTCGACGATCGAGGCAGGGACGCCGAGATATCGCGCGAGCTCCCAGACCTGCGTTTTGAACAGATCGCCGAGCGGATTGATCGGTGGCGTATCGTCGGCGTGCCAGGTAAAATAGCCCAAGAGCCGTTCGGTTTTATTTCCGGTGCCGATCGGTAATGCTGCGCGTTTCGCCGACTGATCGAAGAGCACGAGCATCCGCGTACGCGCCATCACGTTCCCCCGGCGGCGTGCGTCGGCATCGGGTTCGTATTGGAGATAGCCGTCGACCGCCGCGCTGATATCGAGCGTATGGCCGACCGCTCCGAGCGCATCGATGACGAGTTCTGCGTCGTCGAGGCTCGCGGCGCTCGAGGTTCGATAGGGCATGCGTACGAGATGGACGTTCCGCGGCCCGAGCGCGTGCACGCAAAGATAGGCGGTGACCGCCGAATCGACGCCACCGGAGAGCCCGACGACGGCGTTCTCAATTCCGCGCCGCCCGAGGCACTCATCGCGCAAAAAGGCCACGAGCCAGCGTGCGGCAACCGCGGGGTCGATCTTCGGCGCGGCGTAGGGATCGCGCTTCGGCGAATCAAGAACGGGAAGCATCGCTACGCCCCCGCAACCAGGGCAGCTCGTCGTCGGCGAGCAGATCGGGGAGCACGGCGCGCAGATCGCCGAGCAGCGGCAGATTCGCCCGTGCGATCTCAACCTCGTCGAGAAAGAGCTCCGCCCGTACGATGCACGCTTCGCGCGCGTCGGCCTCCACGAGCATCTCACCGTCGGGCGCGATCGCACGCGAGGAGCCCGTCATCCCCTTTCCACCCTCAAAGCCTGCGAGCCCGGCATAGAGGACGAAGCACCCGTGCTCCATCGCGATACCGCGCAAGAGTTCGCGCCAGCGCGATATCGAGAGCAACTCACCCTCGCCGTCGATGCCGCGTCCCGGAGCAGCACTTGGAACGACGATCGTGCGCGCACCCTTCAGAGCGGCGATCGTCGGCACGATCGAGTGCCACGCATCTTCGCAGATAAGTACTGCCGTCGCACCGAGCAACGGTGAATCGAAGACACGCACGCGGTTGCCGCGCGAAAGAAAGCGCTCCTCGTCGAAGACGCCGTAGGTAGGAAGAAAAAGCTTGCGGTGGACGTGAAGGATTCGCGTTTCGCGTTCGTCGAGTGCGAGCCAAATCGCGCTATTGTAATACGATCCGTTATCGACTTCATAAAAACCGGCAACGATCTCGACGCTGCGCTGACCGGCGACATCGCGCCAGAGCGAGGAGAGTTCGTGACCGAAGCGTTCCGCACTGCGTGCCGATTCGTAGACCGCCCCTTCGAGGAAATATCCCGTCAACGCAGCCTCCGGCAAAACGACGAGCTGCGGCGATGGTTCGAGCGAGGCCAACTGCGCGAACACCGCACGTAACGCGGCGAGATTCTCGGCGTAAGCGCCCTTACGCGGCTTGCTCTGAACGAGGGCTACGCGCGCGGGCCCCGCCTCCCTATCGAGGTGCACCGACGGCGCTCGCACCGATTTTTTCGGCGCATTCTTCGGCGGGATAGGTCCAAATCTCGGCGAGCGTCGGATGCAGGTGCGGAATCTTCGCAAACTGCTCGGCCGTTGCATTGAAATGCATGGCAACGATGATCTCATGAATCAATTCCGATGCCTCCGGACCGATGCACGCCGCGCCCAAAATGCGACCGTCGGTTGGATCGGCAAGCATCTTCACAAAGCCATCGGTCTTTCCGAGGCACATCGCTTTCCCGTGTTCGGCGAACGCGTACGACCCCGAAACGTACGGCGTCCCCGCGCGTTGCAATTCTTTCTCCGATGCCCCGGCTACGGCGATCTGCGGCTCGGTGAAAATCGTATGCGAGCGCTGCAAACGATAATCGGCGCGTTCGTCGCCCCCCGAAAGGGCGTTTCGCGCCGCAATCTCGCCTTGATAGATGGCAATGTGCACTAAGAGAAACTCTCCGGTAACATCGCCGACGGCGAAGATGCGAGGGTTAGTCGTGCGCATGCTTTCGTCGATCTCGATCCCAGTCACGGAATGTGCGGTAACGCCGGCGCGATCGAGGTCGAGCCCGGCGATATTGGGCACGCGACCTAAACAATAAAAAATCTCCTCGGCATCGACGTCGAGGCCAATGCCGTCGCGCTCCAGGCGAACGATTTTCCGGCCGCGTTCCTTGCGAACCGATTGCATTCGCGAACGCACGTGTACGGCGATTCCTTCGTTACGGAACGCCTCGGTGAGCGTTTCGCCGATATCCGTATCCGCACCCGAGAGCAGATGCTCTCCGCGAATGACGATCTGCGTGTGCGCCCCCATCCGCGAGAGAAATTGTCCGAGTTCGCAGCCGACGTACCCGCCGCCGAGGACGATCGCCGATTCGGGAATGCCTTCGAGATCGAGTAAGGCATCGCTATCGAGAAAGCCGGTCTCCAGGAGCCCGGGAAGCGGATGCGGTGCGACGTTGCTGCCGGTGGCAATCACGAAGGAATCGGCCTCAAGAACTTCATCGCCGACCGCGAGTTCGCGCTCGTTGAGAAAATGTGCTTGGCCACGGTGAAGCGGAAAACGCTCGATGCCGTCGATCCGATCGGCGGCGAACTCACCGACCAGCGCGCGCTTGCGCGCGGCAATATACGGCATATCGACGCGCGGCTCGCCGGTGGTAATTCCGAGCGCGACCGCAGTACGGATCGCTTGAACGCGATCGCTGCTGGCGAGCAACGC
>JABEUW010000254.1 GCA_013043945.1 Vulcanimicrobiota bacterium
GTTCGCGATGGTACTGCTCGCGCCGTTTGCGACGACCATCGCCAACGACATCCCCGCGGCAACCGCCGGATCGAAACCAAAGGCGAGGCGCAAGATCGGTACCATCAAGAAACCGCCGCCCAAGCCGACCATCGAGCCCAACGCACTCGCCGCAAGCGCCGCCGCGAAGAGCCCCAGGTCGACGATCACGCCGTCGGTACTTCGGTGGGAACCTCGCGCGTCGGAACGACGACGTCGAAAATACGCAGCGGCTCGACTTTGCCTTTGACGGTCACCGGCTCGAGTTCGGTTACTTCGATGAGGTCTTTGACCTCGTTGAAGGTCGTCTCACTGATGATGATTTGGCCGCCCTTTGCGACGTTATAGAGACGCGCCGCCGTGTTGACGTTGTCGCCGATGACCGTGTAGTTCATGCGCGAGCTCGAGCCGAGATTACCCATAACCACCTCGCCGGTGTTGATTCCCATACCGACGGTGAAAACTTTGCGCCCTTGCGCCGACCATTTTGCGGCGAGCTCGGCGATGCGTTGCTGCTGCTCGATCGCCGCGAGAACCGCGTTCTTCGTGTCGTCGGGCGTTTGATAGGGCGCAGAAAAAACCGCCATAACGCAGTCGCCGATGAACTTGTCGACGTATCCGCCGTACTTGAAGATGATCTTGACCATCTCTTCAAAATACTCGTTGAGCTGGTTATAGATATCCTCCGGGCTCATCGTCTCCGACATCGCGGTGAAGCCGCGAATATCGCTGTAGAAGATCGTCGATTTTACACGTTTGCCTTTGAGCGAGAGCGCGCCGGAGGGATCCTCGGAGTCGAGAATCTCCGCGACGACCGCGGGGCTGACGTGCATGCCGAAGAGATTGGTGACGACGCGGCGTTGAGCGCCTTCGACGATGGTTCTGAATGCGGCGACGAACGTCACCGCTAAAATCATCGCCGCGAGGACGTGGATGAAATCGAACCAGAGCAGGTGGGTGACGAAGAGCGCCATGTTGATCCAAGCGTAGGCGAGAATCGTCACCGCCGAGACGCCGAGCGCGACGGCGAAGCGTGCGGACATCAGGAAGAGCGCGAAGAGCAGCGGCAGCACGACGATCAACGCGATGTCGATCCAGGTCGGCAGCGTTTTAATGTAGATGCCGCGCAGCATCTGGTCGGTGAGCCGCGCGTTGACGTAGACTCCCGGCATCTTGCCGCGCGCCGTAATCACGAAGTCGCCGAGCGCCTGTGCGGTCGCCCCGACGTAGACGAGGCGCCCCTTGGCGAAGAGCCGTAACTGCGAGATCGGGATCGTCAGCGCATCGGCGAGCGACATCTGCCCGCCGCCGATGAAGGTCGGGGCGGTGCTCTGCTCCGCGCCGACGCGGCCGCTCACTGCCTGCGTCGAAGCGTAATGGGGGGGGAGTAGCAGGATGCGCCCGTGCAGGCGGGGAGTCTTCGCAAAATCGATCGTGTGGCCGAGATAGGTCTGTGCCGCCGCCGCCGCGAGTGAATAGAACGTTTGATCGGAGAAAAATCCGGATCCGCTCGTGCGAATCTTCGGGAACTGCCCCGAGGTGTAACTGCCGACGCTATCCGAGCTTGAGAAGCCCATCGCCGCAGTGTTCTTCGCTAAGACGGGGATCACGGGCTCGATACCGATTTGGCCGGTTGTCGTGGTATTGAGCGCGTAGGCGAGTACCGTCGGCACCTTCGCGATCGCTTTTCCAAAAATCGCATCCTGCCGAGCGCTCGGGCTCGGGTCGAGGAAATCGATATCGAAAGCGACCGTCTTCGCCCCGGCCTTCGCGAGCCGGTCGAGCAGTGTTCCATAGACGCCGCGACGGAATGGCCAGGTTCCAAGCCCCGCGCTCGTGTGTCCGCTCAACGAATAATCGTCGAGCGTGATCATCGCGAGGTTATTATTGGGGCTCCCATATCCCGGGTTTTTGAGGCCGATGCGCTCCGAGTGCGCGAGGACGGTGATGTGCGCGATGTAATCGGCGAGCCGTGAGAGCTGCGGATTCTGCGAATAGAAGGTCGCGATGCCGATGCCGCTTGCGATGAGTGCGAGGGCAAAGGCGATCCCCAGCGACTGCAGCTTTTTCTTCACGGTCTCCCCTCCACGGCGCGAACGCCGGCGACGTGATTAGTTGACGCGGCCGATGTAGCGCCGATCGCGCGTATCGATACGGATGACGGTGTCGGGCTCGATGAAGAGCGGCACCTGAACGGTCGCGCCGGTCTCGAGTTTCGCAGGCTTGGTGGTGTTCGTGGCCGTATCGCCCTTAAAGCCCGGATCGGTTTCGACGATGCGCAGCTCGACATGTGGCGGAAGTTCGACGCCGATCGCGGTGCCGTCGTGAAACTGAACGTCGACCGACATACCGTCGCGGAGAAAATCTGCGGGGCCACCGATGAGCTCGCGCTGGATGGTGACGTTCTCGAACGACTCCTGGTCCATGAAATGGAAGCCTTCGTCATCGTTATAGAGCATCTGCATCGTTCGATTGTCGAGCGTCGCCCGTTCGACTTTTTCGCCGGCACGGAACGTGCGCTCGACGGTCGCCCCAGTGCGGACGTTCTTCAGTCGCGTACGCACGAACGCCGAGCCCTTGCCGGGCTTCACGTGGAGAAATTCGATCACGGTCCAAAGATGGTTGTCCAGCAGAATCGTGACGCCATTACGAAAATCATTCGATGAGATCATAGCCCGCCCCAATACGGGCCGCGCCTCGCGAAGCCCTGTGCGCCGGGCAACCGGAAGAGTGCGAGAAAAGTCGTCGAGCGCGCCCCGGGCGGAAGCAGGCCGTGGCTCTCCCCCGGATAGGTCGGCCTCGACGGCGAAGAGGGAGTTCCTATGGGGACGGATCGCTTGCAGCTTCACCGGGAGAGCCTGGCAGAATTAGCGCGAAAATATCTTTGGTGGAGATCGCCGGAAGCGGCAATGCGCTCGCCCAATCGCGTGATTGCCCAGGTTTTAGAGATGGGAGATTTCGACGACGTCCAGCGCGCGATCGAGACCTTCGGCGAACGAGCCCTGATTGAAGTGGTCGAACGCGCCGAGCCCGGATGGCTCTCACCAAAATCGTGGGTATACTGGCACTATCGGCTTCGCCTGACTCCGTACGATCGTACGCCGCCGCCCGTGCCGCGTCGCACGCTGTAAAAGCAGAGCCCCATGGAACCGATCCTCGCGACCCTGGATGAAGCGCAACGCGACCTTTGGAGCGATCTCGCTCCAGCAGCCCGGCTTGGGTTCGTTCTTTACGGAGTGACGGCCTTCGCGCTTCGATACGGGCATCGCCTATCGATCGACTTCGATTTTTTTACCGAACGCGCTCTCGATAAAATCGCATTGCGATCGGCAATGCCGTTGTTGCAGGGGGCGACGGTTCTTCAAGA
>JABEUW010000255.1 GCA_013043945.1 Vulcanimicrobiota bacterium
CGCGCGCGGTCGAGTTGCTCGGCGGTTAAAATACCGCCGGCGGAGCCCATAACGCCGATCTGTATCTTCATGTTCTCAGTCTTCGGCGCAAGAGTACGGAGAGCCCGGTGCCGAAGCAACCGCTCATGGCACAAGAACGCGATCGTCTCGATGTCGATGTCCTCTTCGTGGGCGCAGGGCCCGCCTCTCTCGCCGGCGCGATCCGGCTCGGCCAACTCGCCGCCGAACAGAAGCAAGCGCTCGAAATCCTCGTGATCGAAAAAGGCGGCGATATCGGCAGCCACGGCATCTCCGGCGCCGTGATGGATCCCAAGGGGATCGCCGAATTACTGCCCGATTGGCTGCAGCGCGGCGCGCCGGTGGAATCCCCGGTCACCAGCGACGAGCTCTGGTTTTTCACTGCGAGCGGGAAGATCAAGGCGCCGTTTACGCCGCCACCGCTCAACAATCACGGCAAGTACGTCGCGAGCCTGCAGAAGATGGCGAAGTGGCTCGGCGAGCAGGCCGAGGCCGCAGGCGCGCAGGTCTTCGCAGAGTTTCCCGGCCAGGAGCTACTCTGGGATGGCGACCGCGTCGTCGGCGTGCGCACCGGCGATAAAGGCGTCGCGCACGACGGCACGCACAAAGCAAACTACGAGCCGGGCGCCGATATCTACGCGAAGGTCGTCGTGCTCGGCGAGGGCGTGCGCGGAACGCTCGCCAAACAGGCGATCGCGAAGCTCCACCTCGATGCGGGGAAAGAACCGCAGGTCTATGCTGCGGGCGTCAAAGAGCTCTGGAAGCTCCCGGCCGGGCGCTTCGCCGCCGGCTCCGTGATTCACACGCTCGGCTACCCGCTCGCGCCCGATACATTCGGCGGCGGCTTTATCTACGGAATGGCCGACGACGTGCTCGATATCGGGCACGTCACCGGGCTCGACGCGAAGAATCCCACGAGCGATCCGCAGAACGAATTGCAGCGCATGAAGCAGCATCCGGCGATCGCCGCGTTGCTCGCCGAGGGCAAACTCATTCGTTATGGCGCGAAAGCGATTCCCGAAGGCGGCTTCTTCGCGATGCCGCGCCCCTACGCCGACGGTTTGCTGCTCACCGGCGATTCCGCCGGCTTCCTCAACGGCATGCGTTTGAAAGGCATCCATCTCGCGATCAAATCGGGAATGCTCGCGGCGGAGACGATCTTTGCCGCCGTGCAAGCCGATCGCTACGACGCGCAACAGCTCAGCGGCTTCGTCGAACGCTTCCAATCGTCGTGGGCGTACGAGGAGATGCGTTCGGCGCGTAACTTCCACCAAGGCTTCGAACACGGTATGTGGGCGGGGATGTTCAACGCCGGGCTCTCGACGGTCACCGGCGGGCGCGCGTTCGGCTTCATCGATAAACTCGGTGCGGCTGCCGGGCACGAACGGATGGAGAAGCGTGGGTATAAGCCCGATCCCTCGCCACGTGCGACGGTCGATAACGTGTTGACGTTCGATAAGCTCACCGACGTCTTTAATTCGGGGACGATGCACGACGAAGACCAGCCCTGCCACCTGCACGTCGCCGATACCAATATCTGTCGCGATCGCTGCACGGTTGAGTACGGCAACCCATGCGGGTATTTCTGTCCGGCGGCGGTCTACGAACCGCTCTTCGAGAAAAAGGACGGCAAAGTCGAAGGGCGCCTGCAGATCAATTTCACAAATTGCGTGCATTGCAAGACCTGCGATATCGCCGACCCCTATCAAATCATCACGTGGGTGCCGCCGCAGGGCGGCGAGGGCCCCGTCTACACGGGAATGTAGGCGATGAATTCGTTGGAAGAGCGCGGCGAGATCGTCGTTATCGGTGCGGGGCTCATCGGCCTGAGCCTCGCATTCGAACTCCGTCGTCGCGGCGCGCGCGTCGCGGTCTTCGACCGTTTCGAGCCGGCGAAAGCGGCCTCGTGGGCGGCAGCGGGCATGCTCGCCGCGCGAACCGAGGAGATCGCCGACGAACCGATGCACGTGCTCTGCAACGATGCGCTCGAAGGCTTTCCCGCGTTCGTCGAACGCGTGCGCGAAGCGAGTGCGATCGATCCGCAACTCCGTCGTGACGGTATCGTGCAGGCGGCGTTCGACGAAGCGGGGCTGACGCGGCTGCAAGCACGCGCGAGCGCGCTCGCCGCTGCGGGGGTCGGGCACACCCTGCTCGATGCGCGCGGTGCGCTGACGTTGGAACCGGCACTCGCGAGCAACGTTCTCGGCGCATTGCTCACACACGACGAAGGCAGCGTCGACAATCGTTTGCTCGGGCGCGCGCTGCTCGCCGCGCTCGCGCGCATGCACGTGCAGGTGGCGACGAGCGAAGAGATCGAGCTGGAGTTCGATGCGCGCCGCGTCTGCGGCGTGCGCACCCGCTGGGGCTTTCGCCCCGCCGAGATCGTCGTGAACGCCGCGGGTGCCTGGGCGCCGCACGTCGCCGGAGTTCCCGAGGAGTGTCGGCCGCCGGTCGAGCCGGTGAAGGGCGAGATGCTCGCGCTGGCGATGCCGCACGATTTCGTTCGCCATACCATGTGGCTCGGCGGTTGCTACGTCGTTCCGCGAACCGATGGACGCCTGCTCGTCGGTGCAACCGGCGAACGCGTCGGTTTCGACCACCGCATTACGGCGGGTGGGCAGCGTCAACTCCTCGACCGGGTTCTCACCGGCGCGCCGAGCCTCGCCGGCTTTGCGCTGGTCGAACAGTGGTCGGGGTTGCGCCCCGGCACCCCCGACGAGCGCCCGATTCTCGGACGGACGCCGCGCGACGGATACCTGCTCGCGACCGGGCACTACCGCAACGGCGTGCTGCTCTGCGCGCGAACCGCCGAACTGCTCGCCGACGAGATCGAGCGAGGCACGCCGGTCGATGCGGCGTTCACGCTCGCACGTTTTGCCGAGCACGAAGCCGGGATCGGCGCGTGAAGCTCGAGATCAACGGCGAGAAGCGGGAACTGCCGGCCACGGAAGCGACGCTCGACGAAGTACTCGCCACGCTCGGCATCGAGGCACACGGCGTTGCGATCGCCTGTAACGATCGCGTCGTTCGGCGCGGGGAGTTCGCGCAGCAGCGCATCGCCGAGGGCGACCGCATCGAGATCGTCCGGGCGGTTGCGGGTGGGTAAGCGGCGGGGAGACGACCTTAGCGGGATGCAGGGCGCCGCGCACGGTGGAAGATAGGGCGGTGATGCAGAGTTACGAGGATACCCCGCTCCGAATTGGAGCTTACGAATTCCGTTCGCGCTTGATCGTCGGCACGGGAAAGTATCCATCGATGGATGCGATGCAGGCGGCGCACGAAGCGAGCGGCGCGGAGATGGTGACGGTGGCGATCCGACGCATCGATCTCGGTGAGAAGGGCGGTTCGCTGCTCGACTATATCGATCGATCGAAGATGACGATTCTACCGAATACCGCGGGCTGCTTCAACGCCCGTGAAGCGGTTGCCACCGCGCAACTCGCGCGCGAATTGCTCGAGACCGATCTCATCAAACTCGAAGTGATCGGGGATACGCAGACGCTTCATCCCGACACGCGCGAGACGTTGATCGCCGCCGAACAGCTCGTTGCCGATGGGTTTACCGTTCTGCCGTACATCGGCGACGATCCGGTTGCATGCGCGCAACTCGAAGCGCTCGGCTGCGCGGCCGTGATGCCGCTCGCCGCGCCGATTGGTAGCGGTTTGGGAATCTGCAATCCCTATACCATTCGCATTATCAAAGAGCGCGCCGGCGTTCCGGTGATCGTCGACGCGGGCGTCGGCACCGCCTCCGATGCTGCGGTTGCGATGGAGTTGGGCGTCGATGCGCTGCTGATGAATACCGGCATCGCCGCCGCGCAGAACCCCGTTGCGATGGCCGAAGCGATGGCGCTCGCAACGCGCGCAGGCCGGCTCGCATTTCTCTCCGGGCGGATGGAGAAGCGGCTCTACGCCAACGCCTCGAGCCCGATGCAGGGGCTCATCGGCGCGCCGACCGCGTAACGTCGCTCGGTCATCCCGAGTAGCGCGCTAAAGCGCCCTACTCGGCGTGACAATGTGCGGCATCTCGATACGCTGCCTTCGGCAGCTACTCGATGTGACACGGCGGCTACTCGGCGCGAGAGAAGCGGCGCCTGGCGACGACGAACCAGTGAACCGCGCCGCGTAGCGGCGCGCTCGCGTGCGCCCATCCTCCGGCGATCGCGTCGACCTCGACTTCGCGGAGCTCCTCGATCGCGAAGAGCTCCTGTAGCGCGCTCCGCAGCCCCGCTTCATCGTAGTAGCTATGCACGACGCCGCGCTCGTCGCCGTCCGTCGGCGCGAAAGTCGCCGGGCCGAGTGCGGTTCCTTCGCCGAAGCGGGCATCTCGCTGCGAGCCGAAGGTCGCGAAGAGCGGCGCCCCGCCGTCGATCCCGCAAGCGATTCCGGCGAGGAGTGTCGCAATCTCTTCGGGGGTGCCGTGCAGCAGTGCGTGCGTGGAGAGCGCCGCCGCCGCCCATTCCGCCGGGGCGAGCGCCGCGTCGAAATGCAGCACCTCGAGCCCGGCGGCCTCGAGCGCGCGATGGTTGCGCCCGCTCCCGTGCCCGATCTCGAGCACCCGCGCCCCACGCGGCAGGCGCGCGATCAGTTGGCGCGCGAGCGGGTGTGCGGCGCGCAAGATGTCGGCGAGATTTGCGGAAGAGTCGGTCATGCTAGCCGAAGCGCTCATTATCGTTGTGGGCGGCGATGACCTCGCATATGAAGTCTGCGCGGAGATTCTCAAAACGCGCGGGCATGAGGTTGCGCTCGTTTGGAAGCACGACGACGAACGTGCCGATCGGCGCTTTACGCAGATGGCGGAGCGGCTCGCCGAGCAATACGGCGAGAACTTTCGGCTCGTTCACGCCGACGCGACCGACGGCGACGCTCTGCGTCAGGCCGGCCTCAAGGAAAAAGACGACCCGAATCTCGGGCATCGCTTTTTTGCGCTCGTGGCGGTCTCCCCGAGCGATCGTCTCAATCTTCGCATCGCCCTGGCCGCCCGCGATATCAACGATAGCGTGCGCGTCACCATTCGGCAGTTCAACCCGTTGCTCGGGCAAAAAATACAGGAAGGGCTGCGCCAAAACTGCACCGCGATCTCGCCTGCGGCCCATGCTGCCGCGACCTACGCCGCCGCAGCGATCGATCCGGCTTGCCGCTACGCGATGCCGTTTCCAACCTTGGAGACGCTCGCCGAACGTCGCTCGCGTCCGCAATCGAGTATGAACGAGGGCGACGAGGTCGGCGAGATGCGCACCTCGGGGCTCTTTGGGTTCTCCGAGCGAACCGCCGCGGAGTTCGGCATCGTCGGGCTCAACGTCGAACAGGCGGAACGGCGCATCAACGCGCGCATCGTCTCGATAAACGGGGCGTATCCCTATCTCTGCGCCGGCGATTCTTCCGTGTCCGACTCCGAGCTCATCGCACGGAAACTCAAAGGCGAAGATCATCTCGTCGTCTTCGGCGCGATGCGCGCGCTCAAACGCAGTACTGCCGAGTTTCGCGAACGGCGTCCGTGGCGCCTGAGCGAGCGATTACAAGGAGCGTTCAACGATATTGCAACCGGTATACGGCGTACCGAACCGATATTGCGCGCCGTTACGATGGTAAGCCTTGGACTCTTCGTCTGCTTTTCGATATTTTTCAGCATCGTTTTGAAATTGACTCCGCTCGTTGCCGTCTACTACGTCGTGACGACGATGACGACCGTCGGCTACGGCGATATTACGCCGTGTGCGAATTGCACCACCGGCCCGTTAGCCATGCCGACGGTCGTCGCGCTCTTCGTCTCCATGTTTGCGATGTTGACGGGCATTTTTGTATTCGCGGTCTTTACCGCCACGATCACCTCGACGCTTAACGCGGCGCAGGTACGGCGCTTGCGCGGCCTACGGCAGATCCATCGCTCGGGGCACGTCATCGTTTGCGGCTCAGGGAACGTTGGATCGTTAGTGATCGATTATCTCCGCGAGCTCGGCGAAGAGGTCGTGGTGATCGAGAAGAACCCCGACACGATGCTTGTCGAACTGGCGCGCGATCACAAAGTCGATCTGTTGACCGGCGACGTTACCAACGACGAAACGATCGCCTTCAGCTCCCCCGAGCGCGCGAAGGCACTCGTCGGCGTGACCAATAGCGATACCGGCAATCTCGAAGCCGCGTTAGGTGCGCGCTCGCGCTCGCCGGCCGAATCGCCGTTGCACGTGGTGTTGCGCGTCGACGACCGTGCGTTTGGAGAATCGATTCAGCGCCACTTCGGCATTGCGTCGTTCTCGACGAGCGAATTAACCGCAGCGACGATCGCCGGGCTCGCCCGGTTCGAATCGACGCGCGGGCGTTTTCAGGTGCCGCGCCCCGGCGGTGATGGGCTCGCAACCTATCAACTTGCCGAGCGGCTTCAGGGCGAGGAGAACCTCCCCCCGCCCTCGCCGCCCGACCTTGTGGCGCGGGGTGAATCGGTCCGGTGGATACCGCTTTTTGTCTGGAGAGAGTCCGCTCGCGGCAAGGGAATGGCACTCTCCATCCACAACTTTCGCGGGGAGGTCGAACCGGGCGACCGGCTCCTCTTCATGGTACCCCTCGATCAGTTTGTCGTAGGGGCAGGAAAGGATAGTGCATGATCGGAGTCGGCGATACGTTACCGAAGGTGACGCTTCTCGATGATGAAGGCCGGACGGTTCACACCCCCGATCTCCTTGGCGCGCCCCTCGTGCTCTATTTTTATCCAAAGGACGACACGCCCGGCTGCACCAGCGAAGCCTCACAGTTTCGCGACCTCTACCGCGCCTTCGAGCGCAAGGGTGCGAGCATCGTCGGGGTCTCGCGCGACCCGGTGCTCTCCCACCAGAAATTTAAGGCAAAGTATAAAATTCCGTTTGCGTTGCTCTCGGACACGGAATCGGAGCTCTGTAATGCGTGCGGCGTGCTCGTCGAAAAGAACATGTACGGGAAGAAACGTATCGGTGTCGCACGTGCGACGTTTCTTTTTGATGCGGCCGGGAAGGTCGTTGCGCTCTGGCCAAAAGTTTCGGTTGACGGACACGCCGAAGAAGTTCTAGCGGCGATATCATGAGCGACGATCGTTTACGTTTGCGTATTCTCGGCTCGAGCGACTCGGTTCCTCGGGCTTGGCGGGCCTGTAGTTGTTATCTCTTACAGAGTACGGAAACCTCGATCATTATGGATTTCGGAACCGGCGCGCTACCGCGCCTGCGCGGCGCCATCGCCTATCCGAAGCTCGACGCGATGTTGATTTCGCACATGCACGCCGACCACTTCGTCGATTTAATTCCGCTTCGATACGGGCTCAAGTACGGCCCCGAGTTTCGCGAAGAACGGCTCCCGCTCTGGCTGCCGCCGAACGGAACAGAGATGCTTCGTGCGCTCTGCGGAGCCTTCGCTTCCGAGGGGCCGGGCGATTTTCTCGACGATGTCTTCGACGTGCAAGAATACGACCCGGAGAAGCCGTTGCACATCAACGACATGTGCATCACCTTCACGAAGACGATCCACTACATCGATTGCTATGCCATGCGCATCGAATACGACGATCGCGTGCTCACCTATTCTGCCGACACCGCTCCGTGCGACCGGGTGATCAAGCACGCCGAGGATTGCGATCTCTTTATCTGTGAAGCGACCCTCGGGCTAACGCCCGAGAAGGGCATGCGCGGACACGCGACCGCGACCGAGGCCGCCGAGATGGCCGAACGCGCCGGTGCGCGCCATCTCTTGCTCACGCACTACGGAAGCAAGGTCAATCCCGACGATATGCACGACGCGGCCGCCCGCGTCTTCGGTGGCCGGGTAACCATCGCCGACGACGGCAACGAATTTCATATCTAGGAGCGGCGCCCGCTTCGAAGTCCTAGTTCTCGGTCTTTGCATCTCCGCGTGGCAGCGAGAACGAGATGAGCGCGTTAATCGGTGCGAGCCCTCTGCTCACCACTGCATAGGGCGTCACCTGTAGCCCGAGCGCTTCGAGGCGCGCCTTGGCGGCGATGAGCTCGCTCGCGTTGGTGATGACGTCCTCTAATAAAAGAACGTGCTGCCCCGGGGCGTAGGCGCCCTCGACGTACTCGTCGGGGAAAGCGCCATAGCCTTTAGGCTGTTTACGGACGGCGAGCATCGGAAGGCCGGTAAGTTGCGAGACCGCCGTCGCGATGATGACGCCACCGAGTTCGGTGCCGCCGATAACGTCGGGGCGGAGGTGCGCGATCACCGGAGTGAAGAGCCGAGCGATACGGCGCAGAATTACCGGATCGCTAAAAAGGCGAAACTTATCGATATAATAGTCGCTGCGCACGCCGCCCGAGAGTTGGTAATCCCCTCGGGTCAGCGCGCGTTCGACGATAGTTTTGCGCAGCCAGGCGATATCGCCCGGCGGTACGACCGATTCGCCCGGGTGTCCTAGATGCTCCATTGCCACGCGTTCCAACTCTCGACGACGTGATTGGGAGCGAAACCTTTGAACGAGGTGCTGATCGGCTCCATTTGGCGTTCGTAGTAGAGGTAGATCATCGGAACGTCGGTCGCTAAAAGTTGTTGGATTTTTCCGTAGGCTTTCTTGCGAGTGGCACGATTGTAGGAGGTGAGCGCGACCTTTTGCAGCGCCTCCATCTCCGGATTGCAATAGCGTGAATAGTTATAACCGGCGGGCGCGACGTTGGCGCAGGTGGTCTGCGTCGAATCATCGGGATCGATGCCGGCGTACCAGCCGGCTAACGCGAGGTCGAACTTGCCACCTTGGAGGATGCCGCCGACGCTCGCCGGTGCGAAGAGGACGTCGCCGGCAAAGTACTTCACCTGGACGTTGATGCCGACCTTACGCAGCATCGCTTGGATGATGACGCTTTTCTTGACGCGGGTTGCATTGGAGTTGTCGGTGACGAGGACCAATTCGAGTTGCTGCCCGTTCTTCACACGGATCCCTCCGGGGCCAACCTTCCAGCCCGCGGCATCGAGGAGCGCGCGCGCCTTCGCCGGATCGTAGCCGATCGCTTTGACGTTAGGATCGTAGGACCACATAAATGGGGGCACGTCGGCGAGCGCCAGTTTCTCCTGGCCGAACGTGAGCGTATCGATAATGCGTTGCTTGTCGATTGCCGCATCGACGGCTTGGCGGACGCGAAGGCTCTTGAGGAAGGGACGCTGCGTGTTCACGTAGATTCCGGAGAAGCCGTTTGCGCTCATCCAGCGGATGTCGATTCCGGGAATGTTCTTGATCACCGGGTAATTGCTGATCGAAGCCTGGAACATCCAGTCGATATCGTGCGTGCGAAGCAGGTTGATCGTGGTGTTCTCATCGGGAATGATCCGAATGGTGATCGTCTTTAATTTTGGCTTGCCCAGGAAGAAATTGTCGTTGCGCAAGAGCGTGATGTGGTCGCCGTGAACCCAGTCGCCGAAGCGGAAGGGACCGTCGCTCACGAGCGGCTCGCTATTGAATGGAACGGTGTTGATGTTTGGGTACCGAGCGAGGACGTGCGCGGGAGCCACAAAATATGGCTGGTCGCTATTGGTGAAGAAGGTGTCGACGAACGGTGCGAACGGCTTTTTGAGGTGGACGACGACGGTATAGGGGGTAGGATCGTCGATCGACGCGATATCGGTATACCCGTGGCGCGAGATCACGTCGTTGTTCGGGTTCATAATGGCTTTCCACGAAAAAATGACGTCGGCGGCAGTAACGGGTTTGCCGTCGGTCCACTTGGCATCGGTTCGTAGGTGGTAGGTAATCGTTAGCCCGTGGTCGGTGATGCCACCGTTATGAAGCGTCGGCACCGTCGTCGCGAGCATGGGCTGCATCGTGCCTTTGGAATCGGGAACGATGAGCGGCTCGAACATCAGCGCGTCGACCAATACGTCGGTCGTATTGGAATTGAGCAGCGGGTTGAGGTTTTTAACGTCGCTCTGGACGGCGATGCGAAGATGCCCGGGCTCGACTCCGGCGCCGGGCGTGCCCTGATTTCCCGCTTTCGAGCAGGCGACAACGAGCGTAAGGAGCAGCGCTCCCGAGAGCAAGCGTTTCAACAACGACGGATCCTCCGAGTATAGGGCGATAGGTGGCTGCGTGTGACGACTACGATACCGCGGCAGTGGGAACGCGCCCCGGTGGTGCCGGATCGTAGCGTTCGTGACTCCAACGATACGTTCCCAATCCTTGGGTCGCGGTGCGGAGTTCGGTAATATAGCGAGCGAGCTCGACGAGCGGGACGTCGGCTTCGACGATCTCGCGCCCCTCCCGATCGCTCGGTTGCATTCCGAGAATCTGTCCGCGCTTTGCGGTAAGCTGCCCGATCACCGTCGCGGTGAAGTGCGGTGGAATCGTCACTTCGACCCGTGCGATCGGTTCGAGCACGATCGGCTTGCACTTCGGCAGCGCGTCGCGGACCGCCATGCTCGCCGCGGTTCTAAATGACTGCTCGCTCGAATCGACATCGTGGTATTGCCCGTCGAAGAGCGTCACACGCAGATCGGTGACGGGGTATCCACTCGTTCCGCGAGCGAGGGCCTCCCGGACGCCCTTTTCGACCGCGGGAATAAAATTCTTCGGGACGACACCGCCGACGATCTCGTCGTCGAAGAGCAGGCCGCTTCCGCGCGGGCGAGGCGCGAAGCGAATCTGCACGTCGGCGAACTGTCCGTGGCCACCGGTTTGGTGCTTATAGCGCGAGTGTACCTCGGTGCTCCCGGAGATCGTTTCGAGGTAGGGGATGGCAGGTGGCGCGACCTCGATCTCCACGCGATGTTTGCGCGCGAGCCGTTCGATCGCGATGCCGACGTGTTGCTCGCCGCATCCAAGAAGCAATTGCTCGGAGGTAAATTGCGCGCGCGCGATTTGCAGCGATGGATCCTCTTCGATAATGCGAGCGAGCATCTGCGAAATTTTTGCTTCGTCGATGCGCTCTTTCGGCTTGATGGCGACGGCGAAGACCGGGGGTGCGAACTCGATGGGGGGGAGCGGCTTCACCGTGGGCGCGCCGGCGAGCGTCGATCCCGTCAGGACGCCTTCGAGGCGGGCGATGGCGACGATGCTGCCTGGGCCGGCACTCGAGATGGGCTCGCTCTTTTTCCCGAAGAGCCGATAGAGGCCGCCGACACGGAGGCGTTCGCCGGTGCGCAGATCGATGAGGGTCGCGTCGCTCGTCAGCGTACCCTCATGGATGCGCGCTACCGAGAGCTTTCCCGATTGTGGATGGACGATCGTCTTGATCACCTGCGCGCGAATGGGTGCTCGTGCGTCCCCGACGGGTGCGGGGAACCAGCGTTCGATCGCGCGCAGCAGCGCGGTGATGCCGAACCCGTGAAGACCGGAGGCGACGAGAACGGGAACGATTTGATCGTGCGCGCACTCATCGCAGAGATCGCGATCGACTTCTTCGGTCGGTGGCTCGACATCGTCGAGCAACTCTTGCATCAAGCGATCGTCGAAATCGGCCATCGCTTCGAGAAGCGCGCGACGGCTCTGCCGTGCGACGACATCGAACTCGGGCTCGATCGCTTCGGAGCGATCGCCATCGGCTGAGTAGCGCGTGCCCTGCATCGTCGCGAGATCGATGAAACCGACGAGGCTGTCGTCACGGCGAATAGGCAATTGCTCGGCGACGACGTGACGCCCGTAGAGGCGTTGAAGTTCGGCGAGCGTCGCATTGAAGTCGGCGCCGGGGCGATCGAGTTTATTGATGACGACAATGTGCGGGAGCCGGAGCTGGTCGATCTCCTCCATGAGCGCGTGCGTGAGTGCGATGCGCGAGGGGTCGGCTTCGACGACGACGACCGCGGCATCGACGCCGCGCAGCGCCGCACGGGTCTCTTCGAAGAAATCGATGAAGCCCGGCGTGTCGATGAGGTTGATCTCTATGGAATCGTGCGTTGCGCGAGCGAACCCGACGCAGGTCGACTGAGCGTGAGCGATATCTTCGGGCTCGCAATCGGTGGTCGTCGAGCCGTCGGTGACCGAACCTCGGCGGGCGATTGCTCCGCATGCGAAGAGCAACGCTTCGAGCAACGTCGTCTTGCCCGAATGATGAGGGCCGACGAACGCGACGTTCCGAATACGCAGATCTTCGGACATAGGAGCCCTCCTAGCGCCGCATCTATCGGCGTTTTGACTTTTTCGCCGAGGCGGTTTTCTTTCCAGCGGTTTTTTTCGCGATTGGTTTTGCTGCGGGGCGCACAGCGGGTCTCTTCGCGGCGGGCTTCGCCGGCGTACTCTTTTTGACGGCGACCTTGGCGGGGGCGGCTTTCTTCGGGGCAGGCTTCTTTGCCGCCGGCTTCGCGGGTGCTTTTGCCGCCGGCTTCGCGGGCGCTTTTGCCGCCGGCTTTGCGGGTGCTTTTGCCGCCGGCTTCGCGGGTGCTTTTGCCGCCGGCTTCGCGGGTGCTTTTGCCGCCGGCTTCGCGGGTGCTTTTGCC
>JABEUW010000256.1 GCA_013043945.1 Vulcanimicrobiota bacterium
CGAGGTTAACGTCATCGTCACGGTGACGTGCTCGCCCTTCGCGCCTTCGACGGTGACGTCGTAGAGCAATCCCAATTCGATAATGCCGAGATTGAGTTCTGGATCTTTGACCTCGGCGAGTGCTTCGCGAACTTGGTCGACGGTTGGCATAAGGCTCTGCTCTTTCTACTTTACAAACGCCACGATAGGCTTTCGGAACCTACGCGCCGTAGGGTGCCGAAGTGTCGATGCGCCGTACTGGATTGCTCTCAACCATCACCTTCCTCCTTGCGCTCGCCCCGGGGGTCGCGCTCGCAGGCGCCTCTATAGCCGGTGGCCTGGCCGTGACGAGCCAACCGAGTTCGACCGGAGGAATGGCGATCCTCAGCAGCGGCCCTTCGATCCCGTTGCTACCGATCGATTTCCAAGGGAGTCTCGCCGTGCCGATCACCAAGAACGGTGGTTTCGCCCTGACGGCGGAGATGCGTGGATTCACCGGTGGCGGCTTCGGCGGCGCCTATTTCGGCGGCGGCGTGGGGATTGGAACGATCGGCACGAGCCGAACGATGGGGCCGGTTTTCACCGTTTTTGCCGGCAAGTCGATCGCGCCGTTCACCTCGCTGGAGATCCGGCTCTACCAGGCGTCGAGGGATGGAGGCAGCACGATCGGCTTCGTCGGCCTGCGCTTTGGGCTGTAACGAGCGAAACTTTGTTCGCGTTCTACGGTTGGAGAGAGTAAGAGGAGACGAGTAAAGATGTCGATGTGGGAACCGTTCACCGAGCGAGCGCGCCGGAGTATCGTATTGGCTCAGGAAGAGGCGCAGCGTCTCGGAAATAATTATATTGGTACGGAGCACATCTTGCTCGGGATCATCTCCGAGGGCGAGAGCCTTGCAGCGAAAGTGCTGGAATCGCTCGGCGTGAACCTGGCAAAAGTGCGCCAGGAGGTCGAAGCGATCGTCGGGCGCGGCGGCCAGTCGATGCAGCAGGAGATGGTCTTCACCCCCCGCGCCAAGCGCGTGATCGAGCTCGCGTTCGAAGAGGCGCGGCAGCTCAACCACAACTATATCGGCACCGAGCATCTCTTGCTCGGCCTCATCCGCGAGGGTGAAGGCGTCGCCGCGCGCGTTCTTGCCAATCTCGGCGTCGATCCCGCGAAGGTGCGCGTGCAGACCACCTCGTTGCTCGGCAGCGAAGGGCAGACCCCGGTGCCGAAAGGCAAAAGCAAGACCCCGACGCTAGATACCTACGGCAGCTATCTCACCCAACTCGCTCGCGACTGGAAACTCGACCCGGTGATCGGGCGCGCGAACGAGATCGAACGCGTGATTCAGATTCTCTCGCGGCGTACCAAAAATAACCCCGCGCTTATCGGCGAACCTGGCGTCGGCAAGACCGCTATCGCCGAAGGACTCGCGCAGCGGGTCATCTCCGGTGAGATTCCCGAGCCGCTCCGCGACAAACGCGTCATCACGCTCGATCTTGCGGGGCTCGTCGCCGGAACGAAATATCGCGGCGAATTCGAAGAGCGCATGAAACGCGTGATGGATGAGATCCGCAACGCGGCGGGCGAGATCATTCTCTTCATCGACGAACTGCACACGCTCGTCGGCGCGGGCGCCGCCGAAGGCGCGATCGACGCGAGCAATATCATCAAACCGGCGCTCGCACGCGGCGAGCTGCAATGCATCGGCGCGACCACGCTCAACGAGTTTCGCAAATACATCGAAAAGGATAGCGCGCTCGAACGCCGCTTCCAGCCGGTGATGGTCGGCGAGCCGAGCCTCGACGAAACGGTGGAGATCCTCAAGGGTCTACGCGAACGCTACGAACAGCATCACAAGGTGCGCATCACCGACGACGCGCTCGTCGCTGCGGCGAAGCTTTCGGATCGCTACGTCACCGATCGCTTCCTGCCCGATAAGGCGGTCGATCTCATCGATGAAGCGGGCTCGCGCGTGCGCTTGCAGGCGACCTTGCCTCCCCGCGAATTGCGCGAACTCGATACGCAGATTCGTACGGTCGTCGCCGACCGCGAGAGCGCCGTCAAAGCGCACGATTTCGATCGCGCGACGGCGTTGCGCGAACAAGAGGAGCGAATGCGCCTCGAACGCGGCAAACTCGAACACGATTGGAAAGAGGCACGCGCCGCGAGCGAGGGTAAACTCGAAGTCACCGAAGCGGATATCGCGCATATCGTATCGTCGTGGACGAAGATTCCGGTGAGTCGCCTCGCGCAAGCCGAGACGCAGAAGCTTCTGGAGATGAAGGAATCGCTCCATAAGCGGATCGTTGGGCAGGACGAAGCGATCGAAGTCATTACGCGAGCGATCCGCCGTTCGCGCGCCGGATTGAAGAACCCGAATCGTCCGATCGGTTCCTTTATCTTTCTCGGTCCCACCGGCGTCGGTAAAACCGAGGTCGCGCGTAGCCTCGCCGAGTTTCTGTTCGACGACGAAGAGTCGATGATTCGCATCGATATGTCGGAGTACATGGAGAAGTATTCGGTCTCGCGTTTGGTGGGAGCGCCTCCGGGATATGTCGGATACGAAGAAGGCGGTCAACTCACCGAAGCGGTGCGTCGCCGTCCCTACGCCGTCGTGCTGCTCGACGAAATCGAAAAGGCACACCCCGACGTCTTCAATCTCTTGTTGCAGATGCTCGACGACGGTCGGCTTACCGATAGTCAGGGGCGACAGGTCGATTTCAAAAATGCCGTCGTAATTATGACCAGTAACATCGGCGCGACCGGTATGCAGACGACTACCGATATCGGTTTCCGGCCGCAGAAGTTGGATGCCGATGAGGGCAATAAAGCCTACGAGCGGATGAAGGGCAAGGTACTCGAAGAAGTCAAGCAATCGTTCCGTCCCGAATTTCTCAATCGCATCGACGAACTCGTCGTCTTCCACCAACTCACGCGCGAACAGATCGAAGAGATCGTCGGGCTGGAGCTCGAGAAAGTCATGCGCGAAGTGAAAGCGCAAGATATGCACCTCCGCGTCACCGAGGCGGCGAAGGCGGTTCTTGCGAAGAAGGGTTGGGATCCGCAATTCGGCGCGCGGCCGCTACGCCGTGCGATTCAGCGACTCGTCGAAGACGAGCTCGCCGAAGAGATGATTCGCGGGAATTTCGGTGCCGGCGATACCATCCTCGCCGATGTCGATCCCGAGAGTGCGGAGAAATTACGCTTCAGCAAAATTCCGTCGGTCGAACCGCCGACGGCTCCGCCGGCCGAAGCCGCGCACGCATAGCCGGCGCCCCAGTCTAGGGTGGCTCGGGTCGATGCGAAGTCGGTGCTCCTCGTGCGTCTTCTCGGCGCGCTCGACGAGGGGCGCCATTCCTTCGATGGCCTGCGCGAGCGCATCGCGCAGGATGGCCCCATCCCGAGCCCGCGCTCCCTACGCCGCTACCTCTCCGTGCTCGCAGATTCGAATTTCCCGTGGTTCTACGACCGCACTCGCGGCGTCTATCGATTCGTCGATGGCTATTCGCTGCGCGCCCTCAAGCTCGACCATAGCGAGATCTTCGGGCTCGTCGCGCTTCGTTCGTTAGCGAAATCGCTCGGCGGCTCGGTCGGAGCGGCGGTCGATACCCTCGCGCGCCGGGTCGTCGCTTCGGGGGATGGGCCGGCTCCCGCCAACGCAGGCTTCCTGGATATCGGCATGCCGTTACCGCGCGCGCAACTCGACGAACGCGCCGAGGGCGTTCGCGAGACCATCGCAGCCGCCGAGCGCGATCGCCGCGTCGTGACGATCGAGTACGTCGATCGATACGGCAAGAAAAGCACCCGCGATATCGAGCCGTACGGGCTCATCGTCGGAGGCGGTCGCTATTACTGCGTCGGCTACGACCGCATGCGGCGGGCTCGTCGGACCTTCGCGCTCGACGGCATCGAGACGGCGCGACTGACCGCGCGCACCTATCAACGCCCCGCCGAATTCGATATGGAGAAATGGATGTCGAGTTCGATATCGGGTTTAATGACCGGGGAGGCCGCGCACGAGGTCCTCGTGCGCTTCGATCCGCGGATCGCGAAGGCGGCGGTCGCAGCATCCTCGCGACTCGACCGCGAGGTGATCGAGGGTGAGAAGGGTGCCGTCGATCTGCGCCTCCGCGTCGCCGACCTCGACGAGTTGCTGCGTTGGGTACTCGGCTGGGGGGGCGAGGCCCGGCTCGTCGGGCCTCCGAGCGCGCTGCTGGCTATGCGTCGCTTGCTCTCCGAGATCGCGCGCCACTACGAAGGCGAGCCGATATGAGGTTATTTATTCGCCGCGCCGAAGGCTAGGCGTCGATGAAACGCACGATCACGTTCGCCGCTCTCGTCGGGCTCGCGCTCTCGCTGCTCGCTCCGAAGCCGGCATATAGTTTTTTCGGCGGCCTGCCGATCGACGGCATTCGTTGCGACGCAACCGAAGGCGTCGTCCTCCATATTCACAGCCACCTTCAGCTCGTCGATCGAGGCCGGAACGTCGTGCTTCCGGCGTATATCGGCATCCCGTCCGTGCAACCGCCGTGCCTTTATTGGTTGCATACGCACGATGCAAGCGGCATCATTCACATCGAATCGCCGACCAAGCGGCCATTTACGCTCGGTGAATTTTTCGACGTCTGGGGAAAGAGCCTCAGTTGGAGTTCCGCGGGGCCGCTCCACGCACCGCGCGGCGCACGCTTGCGGATTATCGTGAACGGCCATCTGTGGCAGGGCCGCTCGCCGCGCGAGATGCTCTTGCGCAACCACGAAGATATCACGATCGAAGTCGGGCCGCCGTTTGTCCCGCAGCACCCGTTTAACTGGTCGGGGATGTAGCGAATCGCAATGAGTGCAGCATCGATTACCGTCGAACTCGACGGCCGCCATCTCTCGCTCGAGAGCATCGCGACGGTCGCCGAAGGGGGTGCGCGGTTACGTGTAACCAATGAAGCGATGGAACGTGTCGCGCGAGCACGGCAGTTCGTCGAGGAGCGCTTCGCCGACGGCGATGCGATTTACGGCGTCACGACCGGCTTCGGCCGCTTGGCAAACGTGCAGATCGATCCGGCGGATGCGGCGCTGTTGCAGCTGAATCTCGTGCGCAGTCACGCCGCCGGTACGGGGGCACCGCTCGAGGAGCGGTACGTGCGTGCTGCGAGTGTATTGCGTGTGAATTCATTGGCAGCCGGACATTCGGGTATCGCGCCGGCGACGCTCGCGCTACTGGTTGAGACGCTCAATCGCGGCGTCACGCCGCTGGTGCCGATGCAAGGCTCGGTCGGCGCGAGCGGCGATCTCGCACCGCTCGCGCATATGTCCCTGTTGCTCATCGGTGAAGGCGAAGCGTTTTATCGCGGCAAGCGCATGCCCGCGGCCCAAGCACTCGCCGAGGCCGGGCTCGTACCCGTGGTATTAGGAGCGAAAGAGGGGCTCGCGCTCATCAACGGTACGCAGGTGATGACGGGTATCGCGGCGCTCTCGCTGTTGCAGGCACAACGGCTCGCCGATAGCGCTGACCTCATCGCAGCGATCTCGCTCGAAGCCTACCTCGGAACCGATGCGGTCTTCGATCGGCGCATTAACGCCTTGCGCCCCCATCACGGGCAGCGCATCGTCGCCGCCCGGCTGCGCCGATTCCTCGAGGGTTCGGAGATCATGCAGTCGCATCGCGCCTGCGGCCGCGTACAAGATCCCTACTCGTTTCGCTGTATTCCCGTCGTCCACGGCGCGGTTCGCGATTCGATCGATCACGCGCGAGCCGTCGCCGAAATCGAGGCGAACTCCGTTACCGATAATCCGCTCGTCTTTCCCGAGGATCGGGCGTTCCTCAGCGGGGGAAACTTTCACGGCGAGCCGATCGCCTTGGCGATCGATTTTCTGAAAATGGCGATCTGCGAGATCGCGTCGATCTCGGAACGTCGCCTCTATCTGTTGCTCAATGCGGCAGATCGCGAACTTCCGCTCTTCCTCGCGCGCAAGAGCGGCCTTGAATCTGGGCTGATGATCGTGCAATACGCATCGGCGGCACTCGTGAACGACAATAAGGGGCTCGCGTGGCCGAGCAGCGTCGATTCTATCCCGACCTCCGCCGGGCAAGAGGATCACGTCAGCATGGGCATGACCTCGGCGAACAATTTGGTGCGCGTGCTCGATAACGTCGAAGGCTCGCTCGCATGCGAATTGCTCGGCGCTCTCGCCGCCACCGATTTTCGCCGGCCATTACGGAGCGCGCGTGCGACCGAGGAACTCTACGAACTCGCTCGCCGGAGCATTCCGCCGCTAACCGAGGATCGTTCGCCGGCTCCCGATATTCTCGCCGCGCGCGCGTTGATTCGCTCCGGCGCAATCGCACGTATTTTTGCTCGATCGACATTGGAATAACCAGAGGAGAAGCGCATGAGTATGACGTTGTCGGGTCCGCGGCCGGTTCGGGCCGCGCGCGGAACGGAGTTGACCTGTTTGGGGTGGCCGCAGGAAGCCGCCTTGCGCATGCTGATGAACAACCTCGACCCCGAGGTCGCCGAACGCCCCGACGATCTCGTCGTGTATGGCGGCAGCGGGCGTGCCGCTCGCTCCTGGGAGGCCTTCGATGCGCTCGTTC
>JABEUW010000257.1 GCA_013043945.1 Vulcanimicrobiota bacterium
CGACCGCTTGCAGCCCCGCTCCCCGGACCTTCCGGCTTAAGCCCTCAACCGGCAAGGATAGTTGTCGTCGATCGGCTACGATAGTTGTCGTCGGCCACCCCAGCTTTTCGGTTGCGGCGATGGCGCGCTCGAAGAACAATCGCCCATGCGCGTGGGCGGAACCGGGTGTATACGCGATCGGCGGTGCCCCGGCGTTCAAGAACGCGAGCAACTCGTCACTGAGCCGCTCATGCTCCGCGGCTACCAAGCGTGGAAACGTCGTGCTTACGGCGTTCGCTGGCCAATCGCGTTGCGGCGCCGCAAACCATGCTGGAAAAGCGCAGACGACACGCTCCGGCGAATTCATCCATCGCCGTATACTCCGGACGGGCGGCAGCGCAATCGTGGCGCGAAATGCATTTAACTTCGGGCAAAGCAAGAGGCTTATTCCGCGATCGATCGATGCGATCAGGCTGCGCACGGCCCACGCAGGCAGGTACTTCGCCCACGGCAGCGCTGCGAGCGCTCCTGGATCGGTCGCCGAAAGCAAAGAAGCGGGCTGCAAATGCACCGTCACGAGCTTCGTTCCCAGCTTTTCTTGCAGCAGTCGCGCGGACATACCCAAGGTGCTCGTAACCAAAACCGTGTCGTGCGGTCGCACGTGGTCGACCAGAAAAGCATACGCCAAGGGCCAGCCGTCGCCGAAGAGCCGTAAGATAACGCCGGCTCCCTTTTTCGGGTGCCAGAGATCCGGGTTCTGAATGACCTCGTCGTATTGTTCCTTGCTACCGGCCTCGATAAAGCCGAGGCCGGCGCGCTCGATCTTGTCGCGAAAGAGCGCTGCCGTTAGCACCTGTACCTCGTGCCCGCGCCCCTGCAACGATTCGCCGATCGCGATGAACGGGTACACATCGCCGGCACTGCCGACGCAATAAATTAAAACGTGCATTGCGTCTGCCTATACGGTGCCAAGCAAGCTCCTCCCGCCGTCTGGCCGTGGCGTCGGGCGACAGAAACGCCGATGCCTCGAATGTATTTTCTCCCTCCGCATAGTCGTAGCATTGCGTAGCATATACTCGGGAATCATGAGGAGAAGGGCGCCGGCGAGTTCCTCAAGCTTTCCTCATTCGCGGGAAGAATTCTACGCATTGCATTGGTCGATTTTTCTGGGCGTCGCGCAGCTCGCCATCGGCCTGCTCCTCCTCGTCATCCGTTACGTACCGGTCGCGCTGATCATGCTTGCGGTGTTCGCCTACAACAGCTTCGCGTTTCATATCACGATGATGCCTGCGGGCTTGCCCGCTCCGATCGTCGTATCGATCTTGGGTTACGTCGTCGCTCTTCCCTACCGCGCGTCGTTTATGCGACTCTTCAACGACCGCGGCGAAGGCGCCGACAAATCGTAGACCGACCTTATATACGTGTCGCCGTGCCTCGATAACACGCGAGCGTGTATGGGAAATCGTACGTCGATACGTAGTGGTACATCGTTACGAGCTTCCCATCCCACATCACCGGGCTCGTCGTGCCGTGGCATTCGTCGAGATCGGCGCTCGTGAGAACTTTGCCGTCGTACCACGGGCCGTAGATTCCGAATCCGTCGGCCGCATATCCCAAGAGCGAGGAATTTTGCGTCGGCGATCCCGCGTCGGGAACGCAGTCCTGAAGAAATCCGTGGATGTGATAGGTATCGCTGCCATCGGGGTGTCCGTGACAGTCGTCTTGCACTTCATTGGCGTTGGCGTCGTATCCGGCTGCATCGAACGCATCGTAGACCTCGACGCCGGTGATCGTCACGCCGATCGGGCCGCCGCTCAGGCATCCGGGCGTCGCGTTCTCGGTGGGATCGCTCGGAACGGTAAAGTTGAAATTTTGTGCGATCACAGAATTCGGATTTCTGTCGTACTGATAAACGGGGTCGCTCGTCGAAATCGGATACGTGCCGACGGGCCAGTAGGTCGTCGGGAGATCGTCGCCGGCGATCGTGCGCGAAGCACCGTTCACCGTTACGCTGAACTGCCCCGTAAACGTATTGGTACCTTGGACGACGAGTTTCGCGAGCATATTCCAGGTGCTGTTCGTTTGGTCGATCCACGGGACGTTCTCGTTCGGCGGCGTTGCGGTCGGTGCGTGGCAAAGGTAGACCTCGCCTTGTGATGGCCCGCTGGTGGAATATCGAAGATCGCCGATCGGCAACTTCGTGCAATCGAGCGCTCCTGACGAGGTCGTCGCCGAAGGGCAGGTATAGCTTGCCGATACGGAGGTGATCGGCGTCGCGGCGGGACTCGTCGTCGGGGTCGCGCTCGGGCTCGTAATCGGCGTTGCGGTCGGGCCGGCGCTCGTCCCGGGAATGCTGCCGGAGCCGCTCGACCCGCCCCCACCGCCGCAAGCGGCGAGGGTCAATGCGATCGCCGCACAGGCGGCGAGAAGTGGCTGGCGGCGATTCATCGTGCGGTCTCCTTCATGCGATTCCGAGAGCGTGATGGGGCTAGGATAAGCGCGAGGATTCGGCCCTTTCATGTGAACTCTCACAGATTCCCATAAGAATTCTCGTAAAAATCGAAAATAGCGAGATGCTCGACGTCGGCCGTTTCGAAAGCAGCTGGAACGATCTCTCGACGATTTTAGCCGCGGCGTTTAACGCGTCATTCGGGCACCTTCGCATCATTTATCGAGTCCGGAGCGTCCTCGCTAATTTTTGCTCCGCATTTGGAAGCCCGACCCCAATGGCGTTACGACATAGTCGGAGATGCTGTTTGGATTTCGGTCGATGGCGAAACCGGTATAGATCGGCGCGCTCAGAGAGCCGTTCGCATCGCATTTCCAGATCGTCCACTCTAAGAACCAATCGTGAATGTCGCGATCGTAATGTAGGATCTGGTCGAAACGCGCTCCCGGCCGTACTCGATCGAACGTCGCCGGCTTCTTCTGGTCGCGTTGCTGGACGGTCATCGTGAAGCAGTGCGTGGTGTCGTTCCACACCACGAATCGGTGGGCGAGAAATGCGGCCGATGCGGAATGGGGAGCGAGGCTGAACAAGATCGCGGCCGCGGCAAGAATTCGAGCGAAGCGCTTCATTCAGGGATCCTCCGTTATGGCTTCGGCGTCGGCGACGATTGGGGAGTCGGCGATGTTGTCGGTGTTGTCGGTGTTGTCGGCTGATCGAGGGAGTGGAAGCTCTTCGAGAGGACGTGCGGCGTGATAACCAAGTAGAGGTTCGTTTTCTGGCTCGTCTTGTTCACCTGACGGAAGAACGCGCCAAGAATCGGGATATCGCCGAGTCCCGGAACTTTGCTCAGCGTTTTGATCTCTTGGTCTTGCAGCAGGCCGCCGATAATGACCGATTGGCCGTCTCTGACGGTCGCAGCGGTGAGCTCCTGGCGCACCGCAATGCGCGGCGCGGTCTGCACGTAACTCAGAATGCTCGAAACTTCGGAGAAAATATCGGCGGTCACTTCGCCATCAGCAGCGATGCGCGGAAGAATCTCCAGGCTCACGCCGACGTTGATATACTGGAGTTGCTGCTGCACGATCGTCGCACCGCCGGAGGGGACGACGACCGATGTAAAGATCGGGACGGCCTCGCCGGAGAGGATCGCTGCCATGCGGTTGTCGAGTGCGAGGATGCGGGGCTGCGCGAGAATCTTCGCTTGCCCTTGCTGCTGGAGCGCTTGTAATTGAGCGGAGAGCGCAACGCCGGAGGTGGGTTTGCCGTTTCCGCTGACCGCGCCAGGAAGCGTTCCCGCGTTGAAGGTGGCCGTTGCGAGGTGCCCGCTCGGCGAGTAGTCGATGCCGAGATCGTACTGCCCGGTCTGCGTGAGTTCGACAATCTGGGTTTGAAAGAGCACGCTGCGCTGCGGCGTGTCGACGAGCCGAATCAAGCGTTCGTACGGCGCCATCTCGGCCGGCGTTCCACGCAGAATCACCGCG
>JABEUW010000258.1 GCA_013043945.1 Vulcanimicrobiota bacterium
GATGCGGATCGAGCCGCCCATATCGTTGCCGTGCGCGATCGGCACGACGCCCGCTGCGCAGAGTGCGGCGCTGCCGCCGCTAGAACCACCGGGCGTGCGCGCGAGATCCCACGGGTTGCGCGTCGCACCGAAGAGTGCGGTTTCGGTGTACGGCGAGAGCCCGAACTCCGGCGTCGTCGTCTTTGCGAAGAGGATCGCACCGGTCCGTTTCGCACGCCGGAAAAATTCGTGATCCTCGGTGGGAACGTAGCGCGCGAAATAGCGGCTGCCCATCGTCATCGGGAGCCCGGCGAGCGGCGGCCCGAGATCCTTGGCGACGAAGGGAACGCCGGCGAAGGAGCCGTCGCGCCCGCTCCGTTCGGCATCGACGCGCGCATCGTCGTAGCGCCGCGCCGCAACGGCGTTGAGATGCGGATTCACACGCTCGGCGCGCGCGATCGCTTCATCGAGCAGTTCGCGCGGCGTCACCTCGCCGGCGCAAACGGCGCGCGCCATCTCCAGGGCGTCGGCGCGGTCGTAGAACTCGGCGATACTCATAAGCGGCACTTGCGGTGGGCGGCGGCGGTTACCCTTCGCGCCGCGACGGCCGGGAACGCCGAGCTGCTCTTTTTCGAACGCTATCGCCCCAACGGCCGACGGTGAAGAGGAGGGCCTCGTGAAACAAAGTGCGATCCCCCGCCGTAGATCGAGCAACGTTCTACTAGGAGGACTTCAATGACGCTACCTGCTGCGCTCTTCGCTATCACGATCTTCGGCATTCACTTCGGTGGATCGCCGATGTTGAAATCGACCGAACACTTCTCGATTCCGGTCACCCAGCAGCTTCCGCTCGACGTGCGTACCAATAGCGGCGATATTACCGTTCGCGGTGGCACGCAACCCGAGATTGAAGTGACCGTTATTAAACGCGCGCCTTCGCAGGCGCAGCTCGCTCAAATGCACGTCGCTCGGCGGATTGGCGCGCGGGCGATTCATCTCACAACAGTATATCAGCACGGCTGTTGGTGGGATTGCGGCGACATCTCGTTTCAGATAACGCTTCCGGCGAAGACCGCGCTCACGTTGCACACGAATTCCGGCGACGTGCGGGTTCGCGCCATGAGCGCAAGCGTCGGCGCCTCCACCTCGAGCGGCGATATCCACGTCGATGGGGCCGCCGCCGAGCGAAGCGACGTCGTGAACCTATCCGACGAATCCGGAGACATCACGTTGCGCGATATCGGCGGTACGATCGCCGCCGAGACATCGAGCGGTGACGTGAGCCTGCGCGATGCTTCGACGAGCGCGCTGACGCGGGCGAAGCTCTCGAGCAGCAGCGGCGATATCTCGCTCTTCGTGCCGCAAAACCCATCGATACGCCTCGATGCGCGGACATCCTCGGGATCGATTCGCACGAACCTCGGCATCCGCGTCCGAGGACAATATGCCGCCGAGCGTGCAGCGGCGCAGCTTGGCACCGGGAGGGTGACGGTGCATCTCTCCACGTCGAGCGGCGACATCACGATCGACGGAGCGCAGTAGATGGTGGCGTTAACGCTCTCCCCGTGGCACGGCAAAAATCTTCCGACGGTGAGCGGCGAGGCCTACCGTTACGAGCTGCGCGTTGCCGGGCGTGCGAACGAACGCCTGACGCTGACGGCGCTGGGCCTCCCGAGCGGCTGGATCGCGGCCTTCTGCACCAGCGCGGTCTGCATGCCGATGCAGGCGCACCTCACGCTGCCGCCCGACGGGCGCGAGCGCCTGGAGTTCGGGTTGATTCAGGAGGGCCAACGCCCCGCGGGGACGATGCGCATTACGATTCAAGGGAGCGACGGCAGCACGACGCGGATCGTCATCCGCCCCCAGCATCCGCCGCACCCATAGCGCCCGGGAAGGCTTCGCCCTCCGGCGAATATCGTCGCATGAAATTCCGTTCTGTAGCGATCGCATCGCTCGCCGTTTTGCTTCTTGCCGCGATGCCGCGAGCGTCCTTTCGCCTCGGCGCTCTGCAGATTGGAAAGCCCGCAATCGGGCTTCCCGCCTCCGCGGGGCGACCGCTCGTCGTCGTCGCATTCGCTTCGTGGTGCATCGGCTGCGTGGAGGAACTGCCGCAGGTCGTCGCCGATTACAAACGCTTCAAAGGACGCGTCGATTTCCTCGGCGTCGATTATTTAGATAATCCAGCCGCCGGGCAAGCACTCGTCAAAAAATTCGGCATTCCCTTTCCCGTGGTGAGCGATCGCCCGTCGAACCACGCGTCCGCGCCGGTACGTGCGAGTGTACCCGATACGAACATGACGATTCATCTCAGCGGAGTAACGCCCGCGACGCTCCCTGCGAGAGTCGCGCAGTTACGCGATCAAATCCCAGCGCCGGCCCGGTCGATTCTTTTGGACGTGGTAAACCATTGCAAAGGACACACGGATGCCCAGTGCCTCGCATACGCCTCGGCGCATCACGTCCTGCTCTCCCCGGGGGGCGCGGTTGCGCCGCACGCATCCGCTTCGCCGCACGCATCCGCTTCGCCGTCAGGGAAAACGACGTCAACCGATCTTGCGCTGCCGCATACGTTTGTGATCGATGCGCACGGAATCGTCCGCGCCGACATCACGGGGTATTACAGTTCGAGGAATCCGATCGCCGAGCAACTTCGCAAGCTCGGCATTTCGGCACCGACGATCAGGTAACTCCGAGCACGTAGCAGTCGACAGGAAAGTTACACGAGTTCGCGCACGAGCAGTTGCCCGGTACCGTGATGCAGGGTGATTTCGACGTCAACCTTGAGATTTTTAAGAACGTCGAGCAATCGCTCCACCGAGAACGTACGCCCCTGCCCGCGAGAAATCCGGGAGACATCGGGCTGCGTTAGGCCAATGAGCTCCGCGGCCGCGGATTGATTCAGTTTGCGATTTTTGATTTCGTGGTTGATCGCGCGCATGAGGGCCGCTTTGAGCCGGCGTTCTTCGGGATTCCCTAGACCGAGGTCGGCGAAAACATTTCCACACCCGACTTCGAACTCAACCTCTCGTTCCTCACTTTTGCTTTGCATGATGTTCCCTTGCCCATTTTAGGCGTTGTTCGACCCGATCGAGATCGGTCTTCGGGGTGGAGAGGCCCGTTTTCGATTTCTTTTTGAATGCGTCGAGGGCGTAGATAACATCGCCTATTTTCGTGGTGTATATGGTTCGATAGGTTGCGCCATCCTCGTCGTCGGCTTTGATTTCAAAGACGCCGCTGAGCTTGCCATGGAGCGGCTCCGCGCTGTCGGGAGTCTCTCCGCGCTGTACCTGCTCCAACGCGTAGCCGACCTCGTCCTGAATGTCCTCTGGCATCTCCTTGAGATCGCGCTTCGTGGAGGCGACCCAGACGATTGGCTTATAGCCGGGTGCCTCAGACACAATATAGCACTTTTAGCATAATCTGTCACTCCGTAGCGGGATTCAAGGATGCCATCATGTCCTTCATCACCTATCCCAATTGTCGGGCTACGGCGACATCACCAATCCCAACACGTATCAGTCGAACGATGGCCACGGTAGCAAGGAGTATGAGAATGCCATTTTTTTAGCTATTTTTTCTGCTATGTGCTAGAATAACCGCATGGCCAAGCGTATCGCCCCTCTGCTGCCGCCGCTCGAACGCCGCCTCGCCCGCCTTGGCGAACGCATTCGCACGGCCCGGCTCCGCCGGCGGCTCTCGGCGAAGCTCGCCGCGGAGCGGGCAGGCATGTCGCTGATGACCCTGCGCAGCGTCGAGCGCGGCGGCATGGGGGTGACGATCGGCGCCTACGTCGCCGTTCTGCACGTTCTCGGGCTCGATAGCGATCTCGATGCCGTCGCACAGGCCGATCCGCTCGGACGCGATCTCCAGGATGCAGCCCTTCCCAACGCTACGCGTACGAAGCACGCGGCGAAATGAACGACGAGATCGAGGTCTACAGCGACTGGAACGCGGCTAAGTCGCCGAAGCGGCTGGGAATACTGCGCGTGCGCGCGGGGCGAACGGGCGAGATTTTTGATTTCACGTTCGATAGCGATGTGCTCTCCGCAACGCCTCTGCTGAAATACCGGCTCGATCCCGATCTGGGATATTTTACCGGAGCGCAATTCCCAAAAGATGGCCGTTCGTTCTTCGGCATCTTCAAAGATTCCAGCCCCGGTCGCTGGGGAGAGATGTTGATTCGGCGTCGCTTCGAACGCAACAAACGCCTCGGCACGATTCCGCAGAACGCACGCCTCCAGCAGTCGGACTTTTTGCTGGGCGTCCACGATGCGTTTCGCTCCGGAGCGTTGCGCTATAAGCGCGCGCCGGAGGGAGCCTTTCTCGACGACAACGATCGGAGCGCCGCGCCGCCATTCGTTCGGCTCCGCGAACTTGAGGCGGCGAGCCGCGCGCTCGAAGCCTCCTCGGATAGTGATGATCCGGCGACCGACCAATGGCTTCGCCTGCTCCTCGCACCGGGAGCTTCGCTTGGCGGCGCGCGACCGAAGGCAACCGTCGTCGATACGGAGGGGCAGCTTTGGATCGCCAAGTTTCCGAGCGTTAAAGACGGTTACGACGTCGGTGCATGGGAACTCGTCGTTTATCGCTTAGCGGAGCGGAGCGGCCTCCGCGTACCGCCCGCCGAAGCACGCACATTCGGCGGCAACGAACACACCTTCATGACGCGACGATTCGACCGCCGTGAATCGGGAGCGCGCATTCATTTTGC
>JABEUW010000259.1 GCA_013043945.1 Vulcanimicrobiota bacterium
CAGCGAGAGCCCCTTCGCCTTTGCGTCGGCGATCACGTCGCGGATCGCTTCGCCCTTATCGGCGGCGAGAATCGATGCCGTGGTGACTTCACCGGGGGTCAGGTGATCTTTGATCATGTCGCCGTACGATAGACCGGTGTTCCCGAAGCGTTGTTTCAACGCATACCGTAACGATGCGTAGCGCTGCGGCGAGCTCCCTATTCCCAGCATCGTGATGCGCGCCGAGAGTTGGCGCGAACGCGCCATATCGAAGAGCTGATCGGCTTTCGAGGCGGCGACCGCTGCGGCGTTCACCGCGTCGAGCGACTTCTTGAGATAGGGGAGCAGTGCGTCGTAATCTTGTTTGTTGATATCGCCGTTGAAGTTGAGCCGAATACCCACGAATTGGCGGAAGAACTCGTCGAGTTTGCTTATGGATCCGTCGAGTAGGAGTGCCGAAGCGCGCGACGCATCGACCGCTCCGAGCATATCGGATTGAGCGCGCGAAAGCTCCGAGAGCATCGTCGGGTAGTCGGAGAAGATCGCTGCAGAGGTACTTGGAATCGGCGATTCTTTTAACGGCGCGGAGAGATCGCGCAGAATCAACTGCTGGTCTTCGAGTACTCCGAAGGTTTTTTTGGGATCGAGCGAGCCGACGCCTTGGTTGCCGACGACCGCTTGAATATTCGAGAGCGCGAGGTTGAGTGCGGCACCCATCGCCTCGATATTATTGCTGATCGCCGCGAGCCGCGATCCGGGCCGCACTTGAACGTTGCCGATATTCGGCACGTCGTAATTGAGCGCGGTCATCCGCGATTGCAGCGCCTTGAGTTGGTTGCGCCCTTCTTCGGCGCGGCTCGCAATGTTCGTCGCCGACGCTTCGAGTTGCGATTTCGCCGCAGCGAGGCTCTCGCGCAGCGGCGTGAGATGCGGACGCATCAAATCGACGCTCTGCACTTGAATTTGCTGCACGGCGGCGAGCCGCGATAGCGCGAGTTGTTTCGCCTGCGGGTCGCCGACCGAAGCGGCCTCCTCCAGCGTCTGTTCGCTCTTCGAGGTAAGGCCAAGCGCGAGCTGCATCTGCCCGAGTTTCAGTAACGCTTCCTGGTTGTTCGGGAGCGAGGGCACGAGCGCGGAGAGTTCGCTCGCCGCAATGCTATAGCGTGCGCGATCTGCATCGCTCAGGGCCTGTACCAAGCGCTGCTGCGGCGTCACCTTCGTCGGGTCGAGCTCGGGATAGCCGACGAGATGCTCCACGCGTACGCCGGCAGGCGGATGGTCGGCGAGATACTTCGTAATGAGGTCGCTATGCTGTGCTTCGAGCGTACCGAGGTGGCGCATCATCGAGAGCATCGCCTGTGGGTCGTATCCTGCTCGCGCCATCAACTGTAGCCCGTAACGGTCGGCTTGCAGTTCGTCGTCGCGCGAGAGTTTTGCAACGACTCCGGCCTCGGCGATATTGCCGAATTGATAGACGAGCGGCGAGAAGAGCGAGGCGATCGTAAAGAGCGCGTTGAGCACCGTCATTTTCGATTGCATCGAAACGACGTGGTTGCGCTCGATATGGCCGGTTTCGTGCCCGAGAACGCCGGCGAGCTCGTCGCTGGACTGAACGAAATCGAGCAGCCCCTCATCGACGTAGACGTAGCCGCCCATCGTCGAGAACGCGTTGATATCGGGGGCGTTGATGATCTTGACGTTGTACGGTAATTCTTTGCGCGCGACTTGCTGCCACAGCTTCTGCGCGACGTGGTTCACCCAGCGGTTGAGCAGCGGATCGGTTTCGATGATGCTGCTGCGAACGATCTGTTCGTCTTCTTGGCGCCCCATCTGGACCTCTTGCTGCGCGGTCATGGCCTGCGCGGGCGCCGGCATGCACGTCAGCAGCAGCGAGAGCATCGTTACGATGGGGAGCAGGCGGCGAAGAAACATGAAGCGGACCTCTATCGGGTTAAGGGCTTGCTTGGCGGCGATTCATTCTATCGCTTAGAACGAGGGAAGGGTGGCTTGACGTTACGCCGGGATTCTGTGAGTGAGATGGGGATGGAGCCGGGAGAACGGCGAGCTTCTTGCGAGCGAGCTGTGGATGAGGAAGGGGTTCGCGGGAGCCCGGCGGGAACCCGCCGTCGATGACGGGACGAGCGAGGGCGTGAGCGCGTTGTTGCGCGGGCGAAGTTGGGGGATCGAGGTCGCGCTTGACGGCGTCGATCTCGGCGATGCGCTCGCCGAGTTGGAGAGCAAGTTAAGCGCGGCGGAGGCCTTCTACCGCGACTGCGAAGCGACGCTCCGCTTCGGCGAAACGGCGCCGAGCGCGAGCGAACTCCTTCGCTTGCAGGCCCTCCTCTCCGGCCGGAACATCTCGATTCGGCGCGTGCTCGGCGGCGCTGCGATCGCCGCGGCCGCCGAGGCGCTCGGGGCTCCCTTCGAAGAGAGCGTGCTGGGGGCGCCCGCGCCGAGCCCGCGCCGCGAGCCGCGGCGAAGCCGCGTGGTCGAGCTCTCCGAGTCGGCGCGCTCGTTAAAGGCCGATTTCGATGGCGCCCGCGCCGATATCGCCTCGCGCCGCCGCGCCGGAGAGACGAGCGTCCGTCGGCTCGATCTCAAGCGCCTCGGCGGCGACGAAGCGCCTGCGTTGCGCTTGGTCGAGGCCGCCCCGGGAACGCTCTACCACGTCGGCACGCTGCGCGGCGGGCAATCGCTGCAGCAGATCGGCAACATCGTCGTCGTCGGCGACGTCAATCCCGGCGCCGAACTGATCGCCAGCGGAGACATTCTCGTATTCGGTCGGCTCGCCGGCGTCGCGCATGCGGGCGCACAAGGCGATAGCGAGGCGCGCGTGCGCGCGCTGGAATTGGCGCCGACGCAATTACGCATCGCCACCGCGATTGCAGCGGAGAGTTCGGCGCGACGCGGAAAGAAAGCCGAGCCGGAGACGGCGTGCGTGCGCGACGGAAAGATCGTCGTGGTTCCTTGTAGTAAAGAAGAAAGTTGGTAATGTGAGCACGCGACGAATCGTCGTAACCTCCGGGAAGGGCGGCGTCGGAAAAACGACGACGACCGCGAACCTCGGTGCGGCATTGGCGAAGCGCGGTCACCGCGTGGTGCTCGTCGACGCCGATATCGGCTTGCGCAATCTCGATTTGGTCTTGGGGCTTGAGAAGCGGATCGTTTTCGATATCGTCGAGGTCGCCGAAGGGCGCTGCCAACTCCGCCAGGCGCTCATCAAAGATAAGCGTTTTGATTCGCTGGCGATTCTCCCCGCCGCGCAGACGCGCGAAAAAGAGGCGATCACCGCCGAACAATTCGCGGCGGTTATCGCCGGGCTCGATGAGTTTGCGGACTTCGTTCTCATCGATTGCCCCGCGGGGATCGAGACCGGCTTTCGCAACGCCGTCGCGGGGGCGAAAGAAGCACTCGTCGTTACGACCCCCGAGGTGAGCGCGATTCGCGATGCCGACCGGGTGATCGGGAAACTGCTCGAAGTGCCGATGCCGATCTCGCTCATCGTCAATCGCTTGCGCCCGGAGATGGTGCGTAGCGGCGATATGCTGGCAGTCGAGGATGTCTGCGAAGTGCTCAATGCAACGCTCGTCGGCGTCGTCCCCGACGATGAAGAGATCATCGATACTACCAATCGCGGCGAGCCGATCGTGCTCGACGAAAGCAATCGACTGCGGACGATCTACGATAAAATCGCGCGTCGCCTCGAAGGCGAAGATATTCCGATCACCAGTTTCGAGAAGCCAACCTTCTTCAAGCGCCTCATCGGCGCGATCACGACGGGGTAAACCATGCACGAACGTCAACCCGAAATCGAAGTGGCCGCAGTGCCTGCGGTGCGCGGCCGCGCGATCGTTATTACCTCCGGAAAAGGCGGCGTCGGTAAGACGACGACCACCGCCAATCTCGGAACGGCGCTCGCGATGCGCGGCGCACGCGTTGCGCTCGTCGACGCCGACGTCGGCCTGCGCAATCTCGATATCGTTCTCGGCCTCGAGAGCCGCGTGAAGCACCACCTGCTCGACGTCATCGAAGGCGGCGTGACGCTCGATGAAGCGCTGGTCCCCTCGAAATATAACGAATCGCTGATGCTGCTCGCCGCGGCGCAGAACCGCGAAAAGGACGAAGTCCCCACCGAAGCGATGACCGCATTAATCGAACGGCTGCGCGAGCGCTTCGATTACGTGCTGGTCGATTGCCCGGCGGGCATCGAACACGGCTTCCGCAATGCCGTCGCCGGAGCGCAGGAAGCAATCGTCGTCTGCACGCCGGAGGTCTCGGCGGTGCGCGATGTCGATCGCGTGATCGGCTTGCTCGGCAACCGCTTCAAACCGCAACTTATCGTCAACCGTCTGCGCCCTCAATTAGTCAAGCGCGGCAAGATGCTCTCGGTCGAAGATGTGAACGCAATCTTGCGCTTGCCGTTGCTCGGCGTGATCGCCGACGAACCGGAGATCATCATCACCACTAATAAAGGCGAGCCGCTCGCACTCCGGCGCGACGGCGCCACCGGCGCCGCTTATCACGTGATGGCGGCGAAGATCGCGGGCGAGGACGTTGCAGCGCCGACGGTCGAAACGCGAGATTCATTTTTCGGGCGCCTTGGCGCGTTCTTCGGAGGCAAAGCATGATCGATTTTTTCAAACGCCTCTTCGGCCCCTCGGATTCGGGCGCGACGGCGAAGCAGCGCCTTCAACTCGTGCTGATGACCGACCACCTCGCGCTCGCTCCGGAGATGATCGACGCGATGAAACGCGAGCTCGTCGAAGTGATTTCGCGCTATGTGGAGGTCGATCGCGAGAAAGTCGAAGTCGATTTCGAGCGGCACGACCACGCGCTGGCGATGATGGCGAACGTCCCGATTCTTGGCGTCGCCCGCCCGAGCGAACGCGCGCCCGAACCGCTCGAGCCGGCGCAACCCGTCGCCGCGCAACCCGCCGCTGCGGGAGCCCCGCCCTTGCAACAACGGAAGCGACGCAAGAAAGCGCAACGCGCTCCGGCGTGAGTTCCGAGCTCGCGGCGAAGATCGAGGGCTTCGCATTCGAGCCTCATTTTCTCGCAGAGAGCGAGGCGCGCGACCTCTTCGCGCGTCTCGTTCACGGTTTGGCATGGACGCAGCCGACGATCGCGCTCTTCGGCGTGCGCCGCCAGATACCGCGCCTCGAGGCGTGGTACGGCGATCTCGATGCGCGCTACCGCTATTCGGGTATCGCGCACGAACCGATGCCGTGGACGCCGGAGCTCGCCGGCCTCCGCGATCGCCTACGCAGCTACGCAGGCGAGCCCTTTAACAGCGTGCTGGCGAATCTCTATCGCGACGGACGCGATTCCAACGGCTGGCATAGCGACGACGAAGCCGAACTCGGCCCCACGCCGACGATCGCCTCGATCTCCCTGGGAGCGACGCGTCGCTTCTCCATCAAGGCGACGGCGAGCGGCGAACGGCACGCCTTCGAACTGAGTAGCGGCAGCTTGCTCGTGATGAGCGGCGCGAGCCAGCAGTTATGGCGGCACGCGGTTCCGAAAGAGCCGCTCGTGCAGCACGCGCGCATCAATCTCACCTTTCGTACCATTCTCACGCCATGAGCGCGATCGTCACGCGCCTCGGCCGCGACTCGTCCTATCGTATCGCTTGGCCGTTAATCGCCGGCGCCATCGGCGCGAGCTTACTCGGCGTCGTATTGATTCGCTCCGCCGATCTCCACAATCCGCAAGCGGGCCCCGAATATCTCAAACAACTTCTCTATATCGCAGTTGGCGTTCCCGTCATGCTGCTCTGTGCGCGGATCGATTATCGCATGTGGCAGCGCTTTGCGCCGGCGATCTATGCGCTCAATCTCGTCTTGCTCTTGGCGATCGTCGTTATCGGTCACCGCGCACTCGGTGCGCAACGGTGGATCTCACTCGGCCCGCTCGGTACCTTTCAACCCTCGGAGTTCGCAAAGTTATTTTTGGCGATCTCCGGTGCGGCGGTGCTCGCGCGCGGCGATTACGCGCGCATGCGCGACATGTGGAAACCCTTACTCGCCTTTGCGGTTCCGGCGCTCTTGGTTCTCAAGCAGCCCGATTTCGGCACCTCGCTGGTGCTCTTAGCGATTCTGACGACGCAGTTGTTCTTCGGGTTACCGCGCCTCGGCGGCTTCGCGCTCTACTGCGCCGGCCTCTTTGTCGCCGGTGCGGTGACGGCGGGAACGAATCTCGTTCTCAAACCCTTTCAGAAGGCGCGCTTGTTGGTCTTTCTCAATCCGAAGGCCGATCCGCAGGGCGCCGGCTACAATTTGAATCAAGCGAAAATCGCCGTCGGTAACGGCGAACTGTTCGGGCGCGGGCTCTTTCATGGAACGCAGACGCAACTCTCGTTCGTCCCGGAGCATTCGCGCGATTTCATCTTTACCGTTCTCGCCGAAGAGCTCGGGTTGCTCGGTGTGCTCGGTCTTTTCGCGCTCTACGGTGCGATTATTTTCGGCGGCATTCGTGCGATGTACGGCGCGCAAGATCGCTTTGGATTGTTGCTTGCCGCCGGAATAACCGCGATGCTGCTCTTTCACATGTTGGTGAATATCGGCATGACGGTGGGCATCATGCCGGTCACGGGAATCCCGCTGCCGTTCCTCTCGTACGGAGGTTCGGCGATGTTGACCAATTTTGCCGCCGTCGGCGTGCTGATGAATATCTACGCGCAGAAGGATCGCGGCGTTCTCGGAAACGCGTGACCGAGAGCTCGCTGGTGCCCTGTATCGCACTGCACGATGCAACGCCGCTCGCAACGATCCGCGACGCGCCGGAGGGGACGCGTTTTGCGGCGGCGCGCCATCCCGGCGCCGACGTCTGCGACGCACTCGCCGAGCGTTCGCGGCGGAGCGCGTTTGCGCTCCAGCTCTCGCACGGCGGCTGCGCGCTGCTCGCGGATGCGCGCATCGCCGCGAAGCTGGAGTCGCTCGCGCTAAGCGGAGCCGATCTCGACCGGCTCGCTCTACCTCCGCAGCTGCGCTCGCTACGATTAAGCGGCGGTAGCGGCTCGCTGCGCGCGCTGCTTCCGCTGCCGCTGGAGATCCTTGCAATCGATCGCGGAGCTTTCGATACCGCACCGCTCGTCGAGCACGCAACGCTCGCCGCGCTCTCCGTCGCTAACCTTCCCGCCGAGGCGCTCGCCATCGGGCCGCACCTTCGAGCGATTCGCACGACCGGCGTGCCGCTGCGCACGTTGGAACGCTTTCGTTCCGGCAGTGCGTTGGAGCGCGTCGAATGTTCGCGTTGCGATGCGCTGGAATCGATCGAGGCATTGGCGGCGTTACCGATGCTGCGCGAACTCGCGCTCGAAGGCTGCTGGCGCCTTGATCTTCAGGCGACGATCGTCTTTCTGCGTACGCTGCCGCTGCAGGCGTTACGCATCGATATCGGCGGACGCCGGAAGAACGTCGAGGTCGATAAACGCCTCAAGCTCGCTCGGCTCACGCCTTTTCCAACGCCGGAGTCGGTGCGCCATCTGCGTCAAGATGGATTGCGTCACAGACTCGGTGCCGAAACCCTCGGGAATGACGCGGCATGAGCAAAGTCGACGTTATCGTCGTAACCTGGAACGACCGAAAGAATATTTCGCTCGCGCTAGATTCCATACTCGCGCTTGGCGAAGTGAGAGAGAACGCGGACTTCGCTCGCATTATCGTTGCCGACAACGGCTCGGCCGACGGAACCGTAGAATATTTGAACGAAACGTACGGCGAGCGCATTCAAATTATTGAAAACGGCGAAAACCTCGGTTTTGGAGCCGGCGTAAACCGCGCCCTCGCGAAGTCGAACTCGCAGTACGTGTTTTTGCTGAATCCCGACGCAACCCTCGCCGACGGTGCGTTGCTCGAACTCGTACGGTTCATGAACGAGCATCCTCGTTGCGCGATAGCAGGTCCGAAAATCTTGGATGTCGCCGGGAATCTCGCGGAGTCTTGCGGCGAATTCGATTCTTGGGCGGGTGCCTACTTGCGATCGAGCGCCTGGGGAAAGTGGCCGATGTTCAAGCGATTCGCAAACGGTGCGAAACTCCGTTCGTGGGATTATAATTCCGAACGCAGAGTCGATTTAGTAATCGGTGCCGCGATGCTGCTGCGCCGGAGCGTATTCAACGAAATCGGCACCTTCGACGAACGATACTTTATGTACCACGAGGAAATCGATCTCGCCAAACGGGTCGCCGACTTCGGCTACGAATCGTGGTTCGTCCCGAGCGCGCTCGCAACGCACGTCGGGCAAGGCAGTTCCGGCGGCAAAAGTGTGGAGACGATAAAACGGCGCTCCCGCCGGCTCTATTGGCTCAAGCATCACGGGGCGTTCTGGTACTACTCACTGAGTGCGGCGTTGGTCGGGCGCTATCTGCTCTATCTCGGCTTGCTCTGGGCGCTGCTCGCGCTCTTCCTACATCGTTGGAATCCCTTCTAAGCTCGGGGATGGGGCACCGGCCAACTCGCAGCAGGAGTCCTCTTGCAATTCCTCCTCAAAACAAAGGTAAGGGACGCTTGCGGCGTGAAGCACGGGACTAAGCCGACGATGCGAGTCGCAGTTCTGCGATCCGCCGCCGAGCGAAAAGTATTTTACGCGCGTCGCGCGCATGGCCCGTTACAGGCGAGCTCGCCGAAGTCGCGATCCCGGGTAGCACCCGCAGGGTCGCGCGTTTGAGCGGTAGTCGGACGGCCGGGGCGCCCGCCAGAAGGACAATATATACGTGCGCAACGAGATTCTGATCTCGAGCGACCCGTGGGAAAACCGGGTTGCTATTATGGAAGACGGCGAACTCGCCGAACTCTACATCGAGCGTGAAGAGAAAGTTATCGGCTCGATTTACAAAGGCAAGGTTCACAACGTGCTCCC
>JABEUW010000260.1 GCA_013043945.1 Vulcanimicrobiota bacterium
TAAGCCGCTCGTCGGTTCGTTCGTTCAGGGATTTTTCGGCGGGCAGAGCCCGTGGCAGTACGAAGCGATCTATATCAATCGCGCGAAGCTCGTCGTGCGTTCCTCGGGGATCGCGCTCTCCGCCGAGATGGCGGAGATGAGCTACGACGTAGATTATTACATCCACGTTCCCACCAAAGATGGTGCGCTCAAACTCGTCCAGCACATGCCCTATCGCGGTCACGCGCTGCTCACCGATCAGATCAACGATTACGCAGGCCCCGTCGTCGAACAGGCGATCAACCAACTCATTCAGGTGACGCCGCTGGAGAAAGTGAACGAGAAGATTCACGATCTCACCGATCTCGTGCGCACGCATTTGAGCGAGTTCCTCGACGGATACGGCATCGCGCTCGACACCGTCAAAGTGCTCGTGCGTCCGAACGACGAGCGGATGCGCGCCTTGATCTCGCTGAAGGCCTTCGGGCTCTCCGAGATGGAAGCGGTGCGCTATTACGCCGCGATTCTCATGGCCGAGCGCGGCGTCTCGAGCGCGCCGAATATGGCGATCGGGCAGCCGTTCTCCATCGGGGCGACGCCCGTGCTTCCGATCGGCAACGCCGATACCGGCACGGCGCCCGGAAAATGAACCCGGCGATACCGTCGGAGGATGTCGTGCGAGCGCTGCTCGATCCGTCGCAGCCCTCGCACGATCCCTCGGTCGCGTTGTTGCAGGTCGCGCTGAGCGGCTTCGGCTTCAATTTCTACGACGCGCGCAATCAAGCGCGAGCGAACGACTTGCTCGTGCGCGAGCGCGTCTCGAATCTGCTCGCCGATGCGGCGGCTCGCATTCGCACCCTCGAGGTGCGCTATCGCGAGCGCTCGATTCCCGCCGCAACGCGCGAAGAGCCTTTCCCGCCCGCCGATGCGTTACGGAGGGCGAAGGCGCTCCACGAACTCACCGCGAGGCTCGACGCCGCGGGCTCGGAGATCGTCACTCTCGAGGTGCCGGGGGCCGACCCAATCTGGTCGCGCGTACGGGATGAGTTGCCGACCCTCCATCGCTTGTTTGCTTTCGATGTGGGGCTGGCGACCGCCGCCACCGCTCTTTACGAGCGTGCGGACGCCTTAACGGCTGAAGCGGCAGATCTCGATGGAGCGCTCGATGCATTTGCGGGCGATTTCGAGGTACTGCGAAAGGCCCTGGTCGAACGGCGCGCGCTGCTATCGGGCTCGGGGCCCGCGCTTCCTCATTCCTGAAACTCGCAGGCTCGTTCGAGCGTAGTACGCAGCGAGGCGCATCGGCGTACTCGCGGAAGCAAGGAGTGAAGGCGTATGTGGTTGACCCGTTTTGCAATATCCCGACCGATGGTCACCGCCGCGATCTTCATCGCGCTCGCGATCGCCGGAGCGATTGCCTTTTCACGGATCGGGCGTAGCGCAAACCCACCGGGGACCGATTACCCGCTCGTCATCGTCGCCGCCGGCTATCCCGGCGCCTCGCCGCAGACGATGGAGAAGCTGGTCGTCAAGCCGATCGAAGACCAACTCGTCGGCACGCAAAACATGGATCAGATAACCGCGACGACTCAGGAAGGGAGTGCGGTCGTTCTGGTGCGCTTCAAGCTCGGAACGAACCTCGACATCGCCGCCATCGACGTTCAACGGCGCGTCGATACCGCACGCGTCTATATGCCGGCCGATATGGACCCGCCATCCGTTCAACGGAACGGCGCCTCGCAACCGTTGCTCGATCTCGCGCTGAGCTCCTCGACGCTCTCGCCGATGCAACTCGCCGATTTGACGACGAATCAAATCGAGCCGATGCTCCAAGAGATTCCGAACGTCCAAACCGTCGACGTCTACGGCCTCGCGACGCGGCAGTTCAACGTTCGCCCGAATCCCGCCGCGCTCGATGGTCTCGGCGCAACGCTCGGCGACGTTTTTAATGCGGTTGCCGGCAATAACGCGAACCTTCCCGGGGGGCTGCTCGAGCAACCGACGCGAGAGGCGACCGTCTCGATTCGCTCCGGCATCGACAATGCGAGCGATATCGCCGGCATTCCGCTCGTCATTCCCGGGATCAGTAATCGCAATCTTCGCGTCGGCGACGTCGCCACGGTCGACGACGGCCATATCGAAATGCGATCGATCTCGCATTATAACGGCCAACCTCGCCTTTACGTAAGTTTAGGCCGCGCTCTCGGCGCCGATGAGATCACCACCACACAGGTTGCACGGGCGCACATCAAAGAGATTGAGAAACAATTTCCGCAGATCACTTTTCATGAAATCGACGCGCCCGCCGATTTCACGCAAAAGTCGCTGGTCGGCGTCTGGCAGTCGCTCTTCGAAGGCGTCGTGCTGACCGCGATCGTAATGATGCTCTTCCTCCACGCTTGGCGCAACGCCGCCGTCGTCATGATCTCGATTCCAACCTCGATCCTCTCGACCTTCGTGCTGATGAACGCCTTCGGGTTTCATATCGATAGTATGTCGATGATGGGGCTGGCCTTAATCATCGGAATTTTAGTCGACGACTCGATCGTCGTTCTGGAAAATATTACGCGGCACCGAGAGATGGGAAAAGATTCTCACGCCGCCGCCATCGACGGACGTACGGAGATCGGTGGTGCGGCGATCGCCATTACGATGGTCGACGTCGTGGTTTTTCTGCCGATTGCGTTTCTTCCGGGTATCGTCGGTGCCTACTTAAAAGAGTATGCGGCGGTCGTGGTGATCGCGACGCTCTTTTCGCTGCTCGTGTCGTTTACGCTTACCCCGCTACTGGCGGCCTATTGGAGCGTAAAGAAAATCGAGAAAGAGCCGCCGCGTTGGCTCGCGGCTCTCGATACGCGGCGCGCGCATTTTTCGGTCTTCATTGCAGCGGTGCTCCTTTTCGCCCTGGGCGCGATCTTTCGAGCGACAATTTTGAACGTCTTCGGCGTTTTCGCCCTGGCACTCTTACTGCTGAATCTCTTCGTCCATCGCTATACGACGGTCCTCGATCTCTACCGCACGCGCTTGCTCCCCGCGGCATTACGGCATGGCAGCTTCGTCGCGTTCGTGTGCGCGGTGCTATTGGTGAACGCGCTCTCGCTCGTCGGCAGCGGCAAAAATGCGATCGGGATCGATGCAGTCGTCCTTCTCGGCACGTTGGCGGCCTACGGCTTCGCAGCGTTGCTTCGGCAGCGCGCTGCCATTCGGCCGTGGTTGAGGGGAATTGCGTCGCTTGGGTCCCATCGCCCGACCGCGATTGCAACGTTGATCATTCCGCCGGTACTTGCGATGGCGATGGTCGCGCTCGGCGGAATTAACTTCGATTTCGTTCCCGCCGAGCAGACCGGGCACATTCGTATGACGCTCGCCTACACCCCGGGTACCCCGATCGGCGTGACGGCGAAGGGCGTCGATGCGATCGAGCGCGCCGTCATGAAGTTGCGCGGCGTGAAATCGGTAAGTTCGACGGTCGGGCGCATGCCCTCTGGGTGGGGCTCGCTGACCGGCGGAAACTACGCGCAACTCGATGCAGAAATGCATGCCGCCGATCGTGGAAATACCAATGCGACGATTGCGAAAATTCGCCCATTCGCCGCGCTCGCGCCCGGTGGCGATTTTCAGGTCGCCGGCGATACGGGAAGCGGTAGCGGGCAACCGATTTTTTATGCGGTTCAAGGGCCCGACAACGAGATCGATGCCGCCGCCGAAAAGGTGGCGAACGTTTTGCGAGAGACGAAAGGCTCGGTGAACGTTCAGACCTCTGCAGAGGTCGCAGCTCCGGAACTTCGCGTGGCGATCGAACGGGGGAAGGCGATTCTTCTCGGCATCTCACCGGCGGCGGCAGCCGAGGCGGCGCGCATCGCGATTGCCGGAGCGGTTGCAACGAGAGTTCGCACCCCCAACGGGCTCATCGATGTGTACGTACAGTTTCCGAAGGCCGATCGGAGTACGCTCGCTCAGGTCGAAAACGTGAAGGTGCGAGCCTCGGACGGAACGCTGGTACCGCTCGGTGACGTTGCTCGCTTTCGTTGGACGAAAGCGCCGACGAAGATCGAGCGCTACGATCGGCAACGCGTCGTCAATGTGCTGGGCGACATTTTGCCCGGCTACGCCTTAGGAGCGGTCGTCTCACCGCTCGAGAAAAAGTTACACGAGCCTGGATTTTTGCCAGCCGGAGTTCACCTCAAAGCACAGGGAGATACGCAATTTCTCTCCGAAACGCTTGTCAACATGGGGATCGCGTTGCTGACCTCGTTCGGGCTCGTCTATCTGCTGATGGTGATTCTCTACGGGAATCTCCTCGAACCGCTGATCGTGATGTTCTCGGTTCCGGTTGCCATCGTCGGTGCGTTGATGTTGTTGGCATTCATGGGGCACCTTCCGGGCGAGCTCGGCCAGTCGCTCAATATTATCTCGATGTTGGGTATCGTCATGCTCTTCGGGCTGGTCGCGAAAAACGGCATTCTTTTGGTGGATTACTCCAACACGCTCTGCAAGCGCGGTATGCGCGTTCGCGAGGCGGTCCTCGAAGCCGCCGCCACGCGCTTTCGCCCGATTCTTATGACGACGGCAGCGATGATTTTCGGCATGTTGCCGCTCGCGCTGGGCTTCGCCGAGGGCGCCGAATGGCGGCAAGCGATGGGGACCGTCATTATCGGCGGCTTGCTCTCCTCGCTCGTGCTGACGCTCTTTCTGGTGCCGATGATCTATAACACCTGGATGGGCGCACTCGAGCGGCGCGCGGATCGACGCGCGGTGCGAGCCGAGCTCTCGCCGGTGGGTGCGACGCATTAACGGGCGTTCGGTCCTGGTCACGGGAGCGGCCTCCGGGCTCGCAGCGGGGATCGCGGCCGGACTCGCCGAGGATGGATTCGCACGCGTTGCGATTACCTGGCGAGAGAGCTCCCCGGAGCAAACGCTCGCTCGTATTCGTACTGCGGGCGCTCGTGCGAGTGCGACGCAAATCGACTTTCTCGCGGAGAGCTCGGCGATCGAAAGCGCCCTCGCAGAGTGCGTGAGCGAACACGGCCCATTCGATACGCTCGTGCATGCCGTCGGGCCTATGAGTTTCGCTCGATTGGAGCGCGCTGACGATGCAGCCTATCGAGCGATGTTCGATGGGAACGTGCGCAGCGCGTGGCTCGCGGCGAGGGCCGTCCTTCCCGGAATGCGTGCGGCAGCGTTCGGCAGGATCCTCGCATTCGGAATGAACGGCTCGGCGTTCGCAGCCTCTGCGCCCGGGCTCGGCCTTCACGCTGCTTCGAAGAGCGCGCTGATTTCCTTGCTGCGAACGCTCGCGGCGGAGGTTGCCGGCAGCGGAATTACCGTCAACGCGATCGAGCCGGGAGATATTCGCGAGAAGGCGCTCACCCGCGATGAAACGCGTACGGTATCCGCGGCGAATCCCGTCGGGCGGGCGGGCTCCTTCGAAGACGTACTCGACGCGGTTCGGTTTTTTGTCGCACCGGAGCGCGATTTCATCACCGGCGTCGTTCTGCCCGTGACGGGGGGGCTCCAAGGCCCGTACGAGCGAAAGAATACCTAATGAGATTCGCACAGCGTATCGAGGATGCCCATCGCGCCTTTGCCTTGCCGGGGGCACGCGATCGATACGGCCCCGATAAAACCGTCGAAGTCGAAGAGATCGTTCTCACCCTCGAACCACGTTTCACCGAGCGGGTGCTCGACGGCGTCTGCACGACGCGATTGCGTGCGCTCGACGAACCCGTCGAACGGTTGGCCTTCGATGCCGTCGATTTAGCGGTCTCATCGGTGACGCGCGACGGGCAGCCACAGCGGTATGTCGCGCGCGACGGCCAATTAGAGATCACCTTCGAGCCGGAGCTCCGTGCCGGCGAACGTTGCGAAGTGAGCGTCGTCTATCGTGCGTCGCATCCGCGGGCAGGTCTTTTTTTTATTGCTCCGAGCGCCGCGTATCCGCAGAAAGTCGCTCACTGTTGGACCCAGAGCCAGGACGAAAATGCGCGGTACTGGTTCCCTTGCCTCGACTACCCCCATTCCAAGCAGCCAACCGAAACGACGATCGTCGTCGAGAAGGGGCTCTTCGCACTCGCGAACGGCGCTTTGGTCGAGCGACGCGATGATGGCGACAAGAGCCTCTTTCGCTATCGTCAAGAGATCAAACATAGTACCTACCTGATGACGATGGTGGCGGGGCCGTTCGAAGAGATCGATCTCGGCACCGCCGGTGTGGGCAAGGTTCCGGTCTGGCTCTATGCGTTGCCGGGGCGCGCCGCCGACGCACGACGTGCGTTCGGAAAGACGCCGGCGATGATCGATCTTTTCGAAGAACGCATTGGAACGCCGTATCCGTACGCCCGATATTCGCAGATCGCCGTAAGCGACTTTATTTTCGGCGGCATGGAGAATACTTCGGCGACGACGCAGACCGATCGCGTCCTTCACGACGAACGCGCCGCAATCGATTACTCTGCCGATTTTCTCGCCGCGCACGAACTCGCACACCAGTGGTTCGGGGATTTGCTGACCTGCCGAGATTGGGCACACGCCTGGTTGAATGAAGGCTTCGCTACCTTTTTTGAAGGCGTGTGGTTCGAACGCGATCTTGGGTACGATGAATATCTCTACCATCATCTCGGGTGCCTGACGCGCTATCTCGAAGAAGATGCGACGCGCTATCGTCGTCCGATCGTCTGCAATCGTTTTCGCGATCCGATCGAACTTTTCGATCGTCATCTCTACGAAAAGGGCGCCGCCGTCCTGCACCTGTTGCGCCGCGATCTCGGAGAGGCACGTTTCTGGCGCTCGATCCGTCACTACGTCGCGCAGAACGCGCAGCGCAACGTAGAAACCATCGACCTCGTGCGTGCGATCGAAGAGAGTACCGGGCGCAATATGCGCGGCTTCTTCGATCGCTGGGTGATGAAAGCGGGGCACCCCGAACTGAAGATTGCCGCAAGTTGGGATGCGAAGCGTTCTGCGTTGACGGTCGCGATCGACCAAGAACAGACGATCGACGACGATCGCCCGCCCTTCCCGTTCGATGTGCTCGTCGGCATCTGCGATGAAAAACCGGCAACCCTCCGTCGAGATGCCGGAGAGGAACCGATCCCCGGCGAGCGGCGTCTCACCTTGCGCGTGGAACGTCAGAACGAACGTTTTGTGATTCCCTGCGAACGCGAGCCGCAGCTGATTCGTATCGATCCGGGAGCGGGCATACTCGGGCGCGTTCGTTTTGCCGTAGGGGCGAGTGCGGCGGCGAGCGTTCTCGCAAGCGATCCCGATCCAATCGCGCGCATCCGTGCTGCCGACGAGCTCGTACGCGATGAAAGCGCCGCCGCACGGAGGGCGCTCGCCGAGGCATTCGATCGAGAGCCGTTCTGGGGCGTGCTCGCCGAGGCGTCGCGCATGTTAGGAGCGAGTCGGGCTCCGTGGGCGCGAGATATCTTGCTCGCAGCGCTCGCGCACGATCATCCGAAGGTGCGCCGCGCGGTCGCCGAGGCGTTGGGGACCTGGCGCGAATCTACCGTCGCCGATGCCTTGATCGCTCGTGCGCGGGAGGACGAATCCTATTTCGTCTGCGGAGCCGCGGCCCACGCGCTCGGGAAAACGCGCGATTCGCGCGCGCTCGATCTCTTGGTGGCGCTGAGCGAGCGGCGTAGTTGGAACGGCACTATCGAAGCGGGTGCGATACGTGGGCTCGCCGAGCTCGCCGACGAGCGTGCGTTTGCTCCCATCCTTGCCGCGAGCCTCCCCGGGCACGATGAAGGCTTGCGGCGTGCGGCGGTCGCAGCGCTGGGTCGAGTCGGAGAACTCGTCGAGTCGAAGCGAGGCGCCGCCATCGATGCGTTGACGGCGTTGCTCGACGAGGAAGCCTTTTTGGTGCAACTCGCCGCGATCTCCGCGCTCGAGGGACTCGGCGATGCTCGAGCACTCGGCGGGCTCGACCGTCTAGCACGGAGCGCACACGACGGGCGTGCGCGCCGCGATGCCGCCGAGGCGGCGATGGCGATTCGCGAAGCGCTACGCGTCCCGAGCCAGGTGGTCCATTTACGCGAAGATATCGACCGGTTGCGTGAAGAGCAGAAAAAGATCGCCGAGCGAATCGCGGCCCTCGAGACTCCGTAAGCGCATAGCGATCGTCGCCACGCTGCTCTTCGCGGCGTATGCCTCGATCGTTATCGCTTTCGGAGCGCACCGAGAGCGCGCGACGCCGTTGGCTGCACCTCTTGATGTTGCGAGAGCGACGCCTATACCGGTGCGTCCTCCCGCACGTTACGTTCCGTGGAGCAGGCGAGCGCGCAACGCCATTGCAGGGAAGATTGCGAAGCTCTTTGCGCCATCGCTGCAGGGGGCTCATCGTTTCAGTTTGCTCGTGCTCGACGAGCGCGGCAACGTGCTCTTCGCCGATCGATCGACTCGCACGGCCGCCCCGGCATCGGCACAGAAGATTATCGTCGCAGAGACGGCGTTGCGCGTGCTCGGCCCCAATTTTCGCTTTCCGACGCTGCTCGTCGCGCGCGCACCCTATCGAAGCACCCATCGCATCGGGACGCTCTGGGTGGTCGGCTCGGGCGATCCAAGTTTGCGCACGCGTGACCTGCAAGCCGCGGCGCGCTCCCTTCGTGCGTCGGGGATTCGATCCGTCGTGCGTATCGCCATCGATCCCAGCGCGAGCCTCGGCGCGGAGATCAACCCTCACTGGAATCCCGAAGATGACGGCGCCCCCTATCAGGCGCCGACCTCCGCGCTCTCCCTCGACGGGAATCTCGTCGACGCGGTTCCGGTAACCGATCCCAATCGTCATGCCGCCGCCGTACTCCGCGGCGCGCTCGTCCGCGCCGGGATTGCGGTCGGGCCGGAGATCGCTATCGAACCCGCGCCGCTCACCGCTGCAATTTGGTGGAACCACCGTTCGGCGACGCTGCGGGATCTCGAACGACATATGTTGGTGCAATCCGATAACCACTACGCAGAGCAATTGCTCCGCGCGGTTGCGCTGCGCGTCTACGGGCGAGCGAGCGTTGCCGACGGCGTCCGCGCCGAGCGAGCGATGCTGCGCCGCATGCACGTGCCGACACCGGGTATCGAACTGCTCGACGGCTCGGGGCTCAGTCATGGGAATCGCGTGGCGGCGATGACCCTGGCGACCGTGCTGCTCCGTACGCGCGGGAGCGGGGCATACGATATGGATCCGTTACTCGCGCGCGCCGATCTCGACGGCACGCTCCAGGGTATCGATTTCGGCCCCGCCGACGGGCGCGTCCGCGCGAAAACCGGTCATCTCGACGATGCTTCTTCGTTGGAAGGATACGTGCGGACGCGTCGGCATGGAGAGGTCATCTTCGCATTTTTGGTAAACGGCTCGCCGGGTGACCCGGATAGATCGATGCGCCGCAGCGTTGAAGCGCTCTCGTTGATGTAAATACAGAGTGGCAAACGATCCTCTCAGCGCGCATAGCGCACAACGAATTCTCGACCGCGCACTTCGCGACGGCGGCTTCTACGCCGATATTTTTTGCGAACGCCGATCGAGCGTTCAAATGCGTCTACAAGAAGGGGCGATTCACGAAGCCGGGCTCTCGGAGAATCTCGGTGCCGGCGTTCGCGTCGTCGTCGGTGAGTCGGCCGGCTACGCCTATACCGAAGAGCTTAGCGAAGAGCGGTTGCTGGAGGCGGCGGCGCGCGCCGCGGCGATCGCGCGATTGACCGCCGAAGGTTCCTCGCACGCCGATCGCTTGGAACCGCTCGAACGCTCCCGCGATGCACTCTACGATCGCACCCGGACGGAGAACGCTGCGCCCGCCCACCTGGCCGCACTTTTGGAGCGCGCCGAGATCGCCGCACGCGCGGGCGACGCGCGCATCGTCGGGGTCAACGCGCACGTCGTCGACGAATTGCAGGAGCTCTGGATCGCGCGCAGCGACGGGTCGTTTCGCTTCGACCGCCGCCCGATGGTGACGCTCGGCGTGCAGTGCATCGCACGCACCGGGCAGGAGCGCGGTACCGGCTATTGCGCCGACGGCGGCCGAACCTCTATCGCTTTTTTTGAATCGACGACGCCGGAGGAACTCGCTCGTGAATCCGCGCGAATCGCTGTCGTAAATCTCGAAGCACGCCCCGCTCCCGCCGGTGAATTTGAAACGTTGCTCGGTGCGGGGGGCGGAGGCGTTTTGCTGCACGAAGCGGTCGGGCACGGTTTGGAGGGCGATTTCAATCGCCGAGGGGTCTCGCTTTATAGCGGCCGGATCGGCGAACGGGTCGCGAGCGACTCCGTGACGATTTACGACGACGGCGATATCCCCGAAGAGCGCGGCAGCGCGTCGTTCGACGACGAAGGCACGCCGTGCGGACATACGGTGTTGGTGGAACGGGGTATTTTGCGGGGCTACATGCACGACGAACTCAACGCACGTTTGATGGGGATGCGTTCGACGGGGAACGGCAGGCGACAATCATTTCGGCACCTGCCGCAGCCGCGAATGTGCAATACGTATATGCCGCCCGGCAACGCAAATCTCGATGAGATGATCGCTTCGATCGATCGCGGTATCTATGCAAAATCATTTGCCGGCGGACAGGTGGATATCGGGAAAGGTGATTTTGTGTTCATGATCGCGGAGGGATACCTTATCGAACGCGGACGCCTCGGCGCGGCGGTGAAAAATGCGACGATCGTCGGCAACGGTCCCGATGCGATGACGAAAGTCACGGCGGTGGGAAACGACGCACGCCTCGCGCGCCGGCATTACACCTGCGGAAAAGGCGGACAGTACGTTCCCGTCGGCGTCGGCATGCCGTCGCTGAAAATATCGGCGATGAGTCTCGGGGGCACCGATAGTGCGCGAGGATGAAGCGCGAAATCGCGCCGAACGAGCGGTGGAGATCGCGATGGCAGCAGGTGCGAGCGATGCCGAGGCCCGCATCGTCGTAGCACGCCGTTTTAGCGCGCAAGCACGTGGGGAACGCATTACCAAACTCGACGTCTCCGACGGGCGCAGCCTTTCGATGCGGCTCTTCCTCGGTGGTCGCAAAGCGACGCTGACCGGAACGCACTGGAGCGACGAGGAGATTCGCTCGGGCGTCACGTCGGCGCTCGAGCAGGCGCGATATATCGGGGTCGACGCGATTGCCGGTCTTCCCGACTCCTGCGCGCTGCCCGATCTCGACCTCGATCTCTACGACACGGCGGTCGAAAAGCGCACCGATGAAGCGCGGTTGGAGGACGCACGTTGCCTCGAACGATCGATACGCGCTTCCGACCCGCGTATCGACAACAGTAATGGTTCGAATTACCAAGACGCATGCGTCACGATGGCCCTCGCCAATTCACGCGGGCTGCTCGGAAGTTATCGCGGTACGCAACTCGCCATCTCCACATCACCGGTCGCGAGCGAGGGCGCGTACAAGCGTACTGCACACTACGGGAACGCTTCACGCTTCCTCTCTCGGCTCGACGCTCCCGAAAGGGTCGCCCGCGAGGCGGTTCGGCGAACGGTCGTTTTCTGCGGTGCTACGAAGCCGCCAACGCAGTCGACGGCGATCCTCTTCGACCGCGAGGTTGCCGCAGCGGTGCTCGACGATCTTTTTGCAGCATGCAATGCGGCAAATGTCGCAGTCGGCAACTCCTGGCTCGCAGATCGAATTGGGGAGCGGATCGGCAGCGAACTGCTCGATATCGTCGACGACGGCACGATTCCCGGAGCGTTAGGCTCCTCACCTTTCGATGCTGAAGGGGTGCCGTCGCAGCGCACCACGGTTTTCGAGCGCGGAGTACTACGCTCGTTTCTTTTCGATACGTACTACGCGCGGCGATTGGGTGCTCGAAGCACCGGCAACGCATCTGGTGGAGGAGTTGGGCCTAATACCTTCTTTCTCGCGCCCGGAAAGCGTACGCCCGAGGAGTTGATCGCGGCGACGACGCGAGGCATCCTCGTTTTGGAGACGATCGGGTTTGCGACCGAGCACGCCTCGGGTCTCTATAGCCGGGGCGCACGCGGAATTGCGATACGCGATGGTGAATTAGCCGAATCTATCGAAGAATTCACGATTGCAGCTCCGTTCCCCGAGATACTGGCAGGCATCGACGCCGTCGCAAACGATCTCATATTCGACGGGTCGATGGCCTCCCCGAGCTTCCGGGTCGCGGAGATGCAAGTAAGCGGATCTCCATCCGCACCTTAGGAGGATCGTAGTCGTGGCGCAAGTTGCAATCAGTTTTACGCTCATCATGCGCGTCGAGATGCCGAACGAGACAGGCGCCTTCGGCGTCCTCGCAAACGCCATCGGCGATGCCGGCGGCGTCATCGCGGCGGTCGATATGCGGTCGGTCAATCGATCGCGCGTTATCCGCGACGTTACCGTGAACGTCAGTTCCGAGCAAATCGGCAACGACGTGCGCCGTACCGTGGAGGCGATCGAAGACGCGCGAATCATCAGCATCTCCGATTCGACCTTCCTCGCTCATATCGGCGGCAAGATTCGCGTCGAACCAAAAATTCCGGTGAAAACACGACAGGATCTTTCGACGGTGTATACGCCGGGTGTCGCGCGCGTCTCGATGGCGATTGCGGCAGATCCGAGCAAAGCGTTTGCGCTAACGATTAAACGGAACAGCGTCGCCGTCATCTCCGACGGCACCGCGGTTCTGGGCCTCGGTGATATCGGCCCGCTCGGTGCTCTGCCGGTGATGGAGGGCAAAGCGATGCTCTTCAAGCAGTTTGCCGATATCGATGCGTTTCCGATCTGCCTCGACACCAAGGACGTCGATGAGATCGTCGAGACCGTCGTTCGTATCGCTCCGGTCTTCGGCGGGATCAATCTTGAAGATATCTCGGCCCCGCGGTGTTTCGAAGTCGAGAAAAAACTGATCGAGCGTCTCGACATTCCGGTGATGCACGACGATCAGCACGGCACCGCCGTCGTCATCCTGGCGGCGCTGATGAACGCAGCGAAGGTCGTAGGGAAGGAATTTTCGAGCCTTCAGGTCGTCGTATCGGGAAGCGGTGCTGCGGGTACGGCTACGATTAAAATGCTACTCGGTGCAGGCGTGCGCGACGTCATTCCCGTCGATCGCGTCGGGGCGCTCAATCGGAGCGACCGGTACGACAATCCCCACTGGCGCTGGCTCGCCGAGAATACCAACCGCGAAAATCGCCGCGGCACGCTCGCCGAAGTCCTCAAGGGGGCCGACGTCTTTATCGGCGTCTCGGCTCCGGGAGTGCTGCAGCCCGAGGATATTGCGACGATGGCCCGCGATCCGATTGTTTTTGCGATGGCGAACCCGACCCCCGAGATTATGCCCGATGCGGCGGCCCCGGTCGCTACGGTCATCGCGACCGGGCGCTCCGATTTTCCGAATCAGGTCAACAACCTCTTAGCTTTCCCGGGGATCTTTCGTGGGGCGCTCGACGTCCGTGCGAGCCGCATTACCGAGTCGATGAAACTCGCTGCGGCGCGGGCGATCGCCGAGATGGTCAGCGA
>JABEUW010000027.1 GCA_013043945.1 Vulcanimicrobiota bacterium
TGCGACAAATCCCGCAGCGTGGTATGCCGGTCGTCTACGTATTGGAGTGCGCCGACGGTGCTCTCTACACGGGGTGGAGCAACGATCTCGCGCGCAGGGTACGCGCCCATCTCCGCGGTCGGGCGGCGAAGGCGACGCGCCGGGCGCTCCCGGTCCGCCTGCATTTCTGGTGGCGAACGGAATCGGCGGCGAGCGCTCGCTCGACCGAGGCGCGCTTCAAGCGCCTCTCGCGGGCCGAGAAACTCGCACTGCTCGGGGCGGCGGAGGCCTTTGGGTATCGGGTCATCGAATCGCCGTTCGTTACACGAGCCGTCCAGGGGGGAATATCGATGGCCACGCCACCACAAGCCGAGGAGCGCGATGCGCTGCTCGAAACCGCACGCACGCACGTCGTTCGCATCGCCACGCCGAAGGGCGATATGCGGCTCTCGCTCAACGCCGATGCCGCACCGAACCACGCCGCCGCTTTCGTTAAACTCGTCGAGGCGGGATTTTACGACGGCCTCACCTTCCACCGCGTGGAGCCCGGCTTCGTCATTCAGGGTGGATGCCCCGACGGCGACGGCACCGGCGGACCGGGCTATCGCCTCAAAGCCGAGTTCAGCGCGCTGCCGCACATGCGCGGTACGCTGGCGATGGCGCGTTCCTCGCACCCCGATTCGGCGGGCTCGCAGTTCTACATCTGTCTCGACGACGCGCGTTTTCTCGACGGACAGTACACGGTGTTCGGGCAACTGATCGACGGCTTCGAGACGATCGATGCGATTCGTCGCGGCGATGCGATGACGAAAGTGACGCTGGAACCTCGTACTCCTTAAGAGCCCGTGCGCTGGTAATGCCGGAGGCCGACGTTCCAGAACGCATAGGAGAGTGCGGTCCAGAGTAATCCGATCAGCGGCGTGAGGAGCCCGACCTCCGGGGAGAGCCCGAACGCCGTATCGTGTTTCCCGAGAAAATAGCTCGCCGGGAAGTAATTCATGAACGCAAACGGCAGCACGTAGGCGAGAACGATCCGTACCCCGCGGGTGTAGATGCTGATCGGATAGCGGGTGAAATCTTGCTCTAACGACATTACGATCCACCGCAACGTATCGACGCGAATCAGCCAAAACGAGAGTGCGGCGACGAAGAGCGAGATGCCGAGATCGATTCCAGCACCGCCGCAAACCACGGCGGCGATCGTCAGGATCGTTAGCGCCGTCGCGTGAATGCCGGCGACGTTCGTCGCGATCGAGAGCGTGACGATTCCGAGGATGAGCCCATCGGGGAAGGTGCGCGAGGGGACGGTGAGCACCTGAAAGAGCGTGTCGAACGGGCGCACGAAGAAACGATCGAAACGTCCCTCGCGAATATATTCGGGAACCGAGACGACGTTAAAAAAGAGCGCGTTATGCAACTCGTGCGCCGTCATCCAAAGCGCGTAGAGAAAAAACATCTCGCGCAGGCTCCAGCCGTTCATCGATGGGAAGCGCAGCATCGTCACCGCGAGTGCGGCGAGTGCGCTGCCATGATAGACGACGGTAAAGCCGAACCACATAAAAAAATCCGCGCGATACTCGACCATCGTGAGGAGATTGATCTTCCAATACTGCACGTACGCAGCAAGCATCGTCGCTACCCTCCCTGAACGACGACGCGCCGCGATGCGGCGCGCCAGAGCAGATAGGATGCGCCCGCCGTCGCGGCGAGCCAGGCCGCTTGCACCGCGAGCGCGGCGGCCCATCGTGACGGCGGAATGATGCCGACGTAGAGGAGCAACGGCGTCGAGTAGATCGCCGCAAACGGCAGCGCGAAGACCGCTCGCCCGAACCAGCCGGGGAAGAACGAAAGCGGCAGAATTTGGCCGCTGAGCAGATCGGAGATCCAGCGAACGATGAGCTGGAGGCCGAACGTCTCGAGCGTCCAGAAGGCGACTCCGTTCATCAGAAAATTCACGAAGAAATTCACGCCGTATCCCAGTGCGAAGGAGCAGAAGAAGATCGCGACGACCGGCGGCGACGGCACGTCGATCCGTACCAGCAGGAGTGCGAACAGCAGCGATGGGACGATCGCCGCCGCGTGAACCAACGTCTGGCCGATGCCGTCGCTAAAATACGCGAACGGAACGACGATGGGTTTCATTAAATCGACCGCGATGCCGCCTTCGCGGAGCTTCTCTCGAATGACGCGCGTCCCGTCCACTTCGAGGACGAGCGACATCAAGAGCGCGACGGTGGTGTAGGTGATCATCGAATGCAGCGGGAGCCCGATCGGCGCCGCGTTATGAGCGTAGAGTGCGGTCCACAGCGAGCGCAGCAGATAGACGCGCAGCACCAGCGACCCGATCTCGGCGATCAGCTCGATGCGGTAGGTCGCCTCACGAGCGAACGCCTTGCGCGCGTACTCGATATACGGGGCGAACGGCGTCACGAGGGCGGGCGTTTTTTCGTTGCTTCCTTGCGACGGTGCTCCATTTCCTGAAGCTCGAGCATCATCGCATCGACGACGCCGCCGACGTCGGCGACCTGTTGTTGGGGAGGCTCTTCGCCGGCCCTGCGCGCGATCGGTTTGGTGCTGCGTTCCGTGTCGGTGCGCGCGTCGCTCGCGTGAAATGCGCGTAGAAATTTTGAATATGCGGCGGCGGCCTTCGCGCGCGCGTCGGAGCCGGCCTCGATATTAAAGACGTTCTCGAAGAAGTTGAGGCGTTGCGCGACCTCGGCGGCCTTCTCCGGCGGGAAGATCGCGGCGGGGTTGCCGGCGGCGATGTGCTGCATCGGAACGCTCGCGCCGCGAGCGAGCCGCGCGTTGACGTGCAGGATCGCGCCGAGGGCGACCCCGCTCCCGCTCTCCATATGGGCGCCGTTGAAAACGCGGGCGCCCGATGCGATAAAGCAGCCGTCGTCGATGCGCGCTCCCACGACGTACGCCCCGGGACCGACGATGCAATCTTTCCCGATGCGGGTCGGGAATTGTATGGCCTTCCCGCCGCTGCTTTTCACGACGGCGTTCTCCATGACGACCGAGCGCGCCCCGATCTCCAACGGCGCCCCCTCCGCGGTGAGGACCGCTCCATGGAGGATCGCGCAATCGGGGCCGACGATCACCTCGCCCGAAAGTACCGCGCTCGGTGCGACGTACGCACTGGAATGAATCTTCGGCTTCGCTCCGCCGCTGCTGAA
>JABEUW010000261.1 GCA_013043945.1 Vulcanimicrobiota bacterium
GCGTACGAAGAGATCGAGATCGAACAAGAGGGCGACGATCTCACGATTGCCTTCAACGCGCGTTACATGATCGAAGTGCTCAATCACGTCAAGAGCGCCCAGTGCCGGATAGAATTCGTCGGGCCGCTCTCCCCGGCCGCCCTGACGCCGGTGGAAGCGAGCGAGGGTGCCTCGCAGCTCTACGTGCTGATGCCGTTGCGCCAGTAGCGCGATGCGCATCACGCGCATTACGCTGGCCAACTGCCGCAACTACGGCGAAGCGACGATAGAACCGCAAGCGGGGCTCAACGTCTTTCTCGGGCGGAACGCACAGGGAAAGAGCAACTTGCTCGAAGCGATCGGCTTGTTGGGGACCGGGAAATCTTTTCGCACCTCGCGCGAAGCGGAGATCGTTCGCGAAGGCTTCGGGCTTGCGGCGGTCAGTGCCGATGCGGTCGTCCGTTCCGGGAGCGTCACCCTCGGCTTCACCATCGCGCGCGGCGAACGGACGACGCGCAAGACGCTGACGATCAACGGGCGAGCGGTGCGCTACGCGCATTTTCTCGGCAAGCTCCGCGTCGTCAGTTTCGCGCCCTCCGATCTCGCGCTCATCGTCGGCGCACCCGGTTTACGGCGCGCGTTTTTAAACCTCGCGTTGGCGCAGGAGCAGCCGAGTTACTATACGGCGCTCGCGATGTACGCACGCACCCTGCGCCAGAAAAACGCGCTGCTGCGCGAAGGGCCGCCCTACGACGAGGCGCTCTTTGCGATCTACGACCGCACGATGATCGAACGCGGCGCGCGCATGACGTTCGCGCGGGCGCAGTACGTGCAGGCGCTCGCGCCGCACGCGCGTGCCGAGCACGGGCGTTGGAGCGCGGGTGAGGAGCTCGCGCTGGGATACCAGAGCGCGATCGGCTACGAAATCGGCGACGATGAGGGCGCGCTCCAAGAGCGTTTCGAGCGCGCGCTCGAAAGCGCTCGTCCGCGCGAGCGGGCGCGCGGCATCGCGCTCGCCGGCCCCCACCGCGACGATCTGAGCCTCACGCTCGACGGACGCTCGCTCGCGGAGTATGGGTCGCAGGGGCAGCACCGCACCGCGCTGCTAGCGCTGAAGGTCGCCGAGTACCGCGCGATGGCTGCCGCGACCGGCGAGGCCCCCTTGCTCTTGCTCGACGACGTCCTCTCCGAACTCGATCCCGACCGCGCGCGCCGCTTTCTGGAAGGCTTGGGAGGCTTCGAGCAGGCCTTCGTCACCGCGACGCACTTGGAGCACGCATTGCCCGGCGCGGCGGCGTTCTCGATCGAAGCGGCGCGGATCGAACGCGTCGCATGAAGTTCACGGCGCTCGGCGAGGCGCTCCGCGGCATCGAGCTCACCGGCTCGATCGGCGACCCGCTCTCGGTGCTGCAGTCGCATTGGGGCGAGATCGTCGGGATCGCGCTCGCCGGGCACACCTATCCGCGCGCCTTCGCTGGCGGCGAGCTCACGATCGTCGCGAGTTCGAACGGGTGGATCGCGAACCTCGCCTGGCTCGAAGAGGCGATTCTCAAGCAACTCGGCGTGCATGGCTACGAAGTCACGCGGCTGATCTATCGCGTCGGCCGCATCCCGAGCCGGAGAGGGCGCCACGAACGCTCGCTGCCGGGAGCGCCTGGGAGCGAGCCGCCCCAACGGCGCGAGCAGCGCAGCCCGAGCAAGGACGCCAACGAGGCGCTCGCTCGGCTTCGCGCTGAAATCGAGGCGGATCGGCGGGCAAAAGCCGCCCTCGGGTGGAAAGCATGCAGCCGATGTGGAGCGCTGGTTGCGCCCCACGCCGGGACGACCTGCGTCCTCTGCACGCTCGCGGCAAGCGAGCAACGCACCCGAACCGTCGCGCGCCTGCTCTTCGATGAGCCGTGGATGAGTTTCGAGCGCGCGCACGTCGCGGTTACCGGGCTGACGCGTGAGGACTTTTCGAGCGTGCGCCGCGAGTTGCTGCGTCGCTGGGGAGATATCGTCAACAGGCTCACGCGGGGGCGCGGAACTCCCATCGCGGCTCGGGAGCGGGCGATCGCATTAGCGTTCGTCGCACTCAAAACCGGCCGCGTGCCCGACGAGCTCGCTCCCGCAACGTTGCGAAACGAGTTCGGGGACGAATTGTACGCTCGACTTTTTGGAACTGAAACGACAAGATAGGTTATGGCAACAGATTATACCGGCGAACAGATCGAGGTATTGCGCGGGCTCGAAGCCGTGCGCAAGCGCCCGGGCATGTACATCGGCAACACGAACGAACGCGGGCTGCACCAGCTCGTCTACGAAGCGGTCGATAACTCGGTCGACGAAGCGCTCGCGGGCTTTGCAAAAAACGTCACGGTAACGCTCTATCGCGACGGCTCGTGCTCGGTCGAAGACGATGGGCGCGGCATACCGGTCGACATCCACGCCGAAGAGGGGTTGCCCGCCGCCGAAGTCGTGATGACGGTGCTCCACGCCGGCGGAAAATTCGGCAAAGGAGGCTACAAAGTCTCGGGCGGCCTGCACGGCGTCGGCATCTCGGTCGTCAACGCTCTCTCGGAATGGATGCTCACGCGCGTCTATCGCGACGGCCATATCTACGAGTTGCGCTTCGAACGCGGCGTAACCTCGCAGAAGATGAAAAAGGTCGGCAAGAGCGATCGCACCGGTACCTATCAACAATTCAAGCCCGATATGGAAATTTTCGAGACCGGCGATTTCCATTGGGACGTTTTACAGAAGCGGCTTCGCGAACTCGCATTTCTCAATCGCGGCCTGCAGATAACGCTTCGCGACGAACGCGGCGAACAAGTGCGCGAGCGGATGTATAAATACGAAGGCGGCATCGTCGAATTCGTGAAGTACCTCAACGAAAA
>JABEUW010000028.1 GCA_013043945.1 Vulcanimicrobiota bacterium
GCCGATGGCCCGACCTCCGACGAAGGCGAGCTCGCCTTGGGGCAAAACGTCCTGGTGGCGTTCATGCCGTGGGAAGGTTACAACTACGAAGACGCCATCTTGATCAGCGAGCGCATGGTCAAGGAAGATCGCTTCACCTCGATTCACATCGAAGAGTACGAATGCGAAGCGCGCGATACGAAGCTCGGGCCTGAAGAGATCACGCGCGATATTCCCAACGTTGGCGAGGACGCACTCAAAGATCTCGACGAGCGCGGCATCATTCGCATCGGCGCAGAGGTTCGTCCCGAGGATATTCTCGTCGGTAAGGTGACGCCGAAGGGCGAGACTGAACTCACCGCCGAGGAACGCCTGCTCCGTGCCATTTTCGGTGAGAAATCGCGCGAAGTTCGCGATACGAGCCTGAAAGTTCCGCACGGTGAAAAAGGCAAGATCATCGACGTGAAGGTGTTCTCGCGCGAGAACGGCGACGAGCTTTCGCCGGGCGTCAATCACCTCGTGCGCGTTTACGTCGCGCAGAAGCGCAAGATTCTGCAGGGCGACAAGATGGCGGGGCGCCACGGCAACAAGGGCGTGATCGCCAAAGTGCTGCCCGAGGAAGATATGCCGTACCTCGAGGATGGTACGCCGGTCGACATCGTGCTCAATCCGCTAGGCGTGCCTTCGCGCATGAACATCGGACAGATTCTCGAGACGCATCTCGGATGGGCCGCGCGCATGCTCGGCTTCCAGATTGCCACCCCGGTCTTCGACGGTGCGACCGCGGAAGATATCGAGGATTGGCTGCAAGATGCCGGGCTGCCCTCAGATGGTAAGGCGTGGCTGCGCGATGGGCGCAGTGGCGATCGTTTCGATCGTCCGATCACCGTCGGCATGATCTATATGCTCAAACTCGCGCATCTCGTCGATGACAAGATCCACGCGCGTTCGACGGGCCCATATTCGATGATCACGCAACAGCCGTTGGGCGGCAAGGCGCAGTTCGGCGGACAGCGCTTCGGCGAGATGGAGGTCTGGGCGCTCGAAGCGTACGGCGCCGCCTACACGCTGCAAGAGTTGCTGACGGTTAAATCCGACGACGTCGTCGGTCGCGTTAAGACCTACGAAGCGATCGTCAAGGGCGAGAACGTGATGGAACCGGGCGTTCCCGAATCGTTCAAGGTCCTCATCAAGGAACTGCAATCGCTCGCGCTCGACGTCAAGGTGTTGACGGAGTCGCGCGAAGAGATCGACACCCGCGAACTCCGACTCGGCAACGACGATCTTGGGCTCAACGAAGAGGTCGCCTACGGCGTCCTGATGGGCGCCGAGGACCCGTTGCTCTCGCAAACGCAGGTCGCAGCGGCAGAAGCCGTTGCAGCAGCGGCGGCGGATGGGGTTCTTCCCGAGATCGAAGCCGAGGAAGAGGCCGAGGAGGAAGAAGAGGAGATCGACGACAGCAAACCGTTCGTCGCTGGTCCGATTCCGGCAGCTCCTACGGTCGCTCGCGCCGCCGAGATCGAAGGCGACGATATCTTCGCCGCCGATGAAGAGATTGCCGTCGACGACGACCTCGAAGGGCCGCAAGGCTACGAACTCGAGGAAGAAGAGGACGAGATCGTCGATGACGACGCACCGGCCTTCGCCGTCGATGACGACGAGGTCGTCTATCCCGATGCCGGCACCGTCGAGGAAGAGTTCTAAGAACTCTTCCTCACGGCCCCGATTCTCTCAGCGTCGATTGCGTTAGAAGACGCGGTAGGCGCTGAGACGATCCTGTCGGTCGAGCCGAACGACGATGCGCGTCTCCCCTTTCGTAAAGTTCGCTTGATAGGCGAACTCATTTTTCGTTGCGTTGTAGGCGAGCAGTTTGAGCCCTTGGTACTTGCCGAGGGCGTTCAATTTGTCGGAGAGTAAACCGACCTCGGCGCGTGAGATCTTTCCGACCCCGCTGAGATCGTGAGCGACCATCCGCGGATTGTCGCTGAGGATCGCGCGCGTCATGCTCTCGGCGAGTCGCTGTGCTTGACCCTGCGGAGCGGCCGCGCAGCCCGCGAACGCGGCGGCTGCCAGGAGCAGGGCGGCGGCGCGGGGGTTCAGAGCGTCCCCCAGCCGATGCCGTCGCTCGCGACGACCTGTGGGCTTCCGTGCGAGGAGCCGGTCGTTGCAACGACGTGAGTGAAGTTCGCCCCGACGTGGAGCGCGGCGAGTTGGCGCTGCTGCTGCGCGACGACGCTCTTTTCAAAGGCGAGCTCTTTGTGGAGCTCGGCGTTCGCGAGGGCCTCTTGGTGCGCGCTGAGCTCGGCGGCATGATAGGCAGCCCAGGCGTCGTTGCGCTGCTGGGCGACCGCCGCTTGCTGTGCGGCGGCCGCCGCTTCACGCTGGTGGACGACGCGATTGTGCTGGATAATGAGGTAGGTGGCGGCCCCGGCACCGAGGAGAATGTTGCGGGTACTCGCCGCGCCGTTGGCCAGCGCGGTTCGAGGGAGAAGCCCGGCTCCTAGGCCGAGAATCGCCAGGAGGGCTAGGGCTACGGTGAGGTGTTTCTTCATACCGCGGTTTTACCCAGGGGAACGGATACGAAAACACGGGCCCACGGGGCGTTGCATGGGGGCGCCGCGCGGAGTATAATACGGGTTCGTGCCCCCGTATGAGGTCGCTCCTCATCGGGAGTCGTCCGGAAGCACCGGTGGACCCCCTCGCGCGACCGCGCGAGTTCGTGAGTGTCCTGCGGAAGCAACCGAGACCGGCATGGCGACCAGCGGGAGCCCTCGTGAATAATAACCTGATCGACGTGAACAACTTCGACGCGATGCGCATCGGTTTAGCATCGCCCGAGCACATTCGTGCTTGGTCCTTTGGCGAAGTGAAGAAGCCCGAA
>JABEUW010000262.1 GCA_013043945.1 Vulcanimicrobiota bacterium
ATTATACTTCGCCGGAGTTGCCTATCCCGACGGTTACGATTCCTACGTCGAACCGCCGATCTGTCACGAACGCCTGCGACACACCCCTCCTCGCTAGACCCTCGCTGCATTGTTGTCACCCCGAGTAGCGCGAAACGCGTATCGAGGGACGAGAGCACCTATAGCTCTCGCTTCGCTCGGATCGTGCGTTTCGCGGGCCAGAGATAGAGAAAGGGAGCGAGCACGAAGATCACGATGCTCGCGGTCGTGTTCGCGAACGACACCGCGACCGCGAAAACGCAGATCGCCGGCAAGATCATCATGCGCACCGCCTCCAACCGAATGACCGCTCGCGGAAGTTTCACGTCGATTAGCCGATGTTCGTGCGTGGCGTACCACCAGATCGCGAGCAACGAGATGCCGAGCAGCGAGATATTCGCGCCGTAGACCGCAATCGCGGTACGGCTGTCGTCGAACGCACCGAGCAGGCCCGCCGAGAACGGCGTTACCACGACGAAAAGCATGAAGAGTAGGTTGAGCCAGAGCAACGTGCGGTCGGAGCGCTTCACGAAGATAAAGACGTGGTGGTGGAGCACCCAATAGAGCCCAACGATGAAAAAACTCACTGCAAAGGTGCGCATGTGATGCCAGAGCAGCGCCACGTAGGGCCAGACGCTCGACCCTTCGGCGTGGGCGGGAATGCGAAGATCGAGGACGAGCAGCGTCATTGCGACGGCAAAGATATTGTCGCTGAGCGCCTCGATGCGCGTGGTGCTCGCCGCTTCGGGTAGGGTATGGGTGCTGAAAATATTCACGTCTGTTGATGTCCTCGCGACTTGTACGAGAGCGCGTTGTCGAAAGTTCGCCGGACGCCTGCTTGCGGGCGCTCATCGATCGCGGTAGAGTCGAGTGAGGAGGGCTTGCCATTGGGAACCGCCGTCGTCGCCGATCGCATCCAGTTCGCGTTTACCGTGATGTTCCACTACCTTTTCCCGATCGCAACGATCGGGCTCGCGCCCTTCATCGCTTGGTTCGCGTGGCGGGCCTCGCGAGGGGAGGATGAAGTCGCTCGGCGCGCCTCGGTCTTTTGGACGAAGATCTTCGCGGTCAATTTTGCCATCGGTGTCGTTACCGGTATCCCGATGGAGTTCGCGTTCGGCACGAATTGGGCACCGTTCTCGGCGAAGGCCGGTGCGGTGATCGGGCAACCGCTGGCGATGGAGGGCGTCTATGCGTTCTTTCTCGAGTCGGTCTTTCTCGGCATCATGCTCTACGGAAGGCGACGCGTCTCAGCGAAACTCTACGCGTGGTCGGCGACGCTCGTCGGCATCGGTTCGTGGCTCTCCGGCTTTTTTATCGTCGCGACCGATGCGTGGATGCAGCACCCGGTCGGCTATCGCGTGGCGAGCGACGGAAGCATTCGGCTCGCGGATATCGGTGCGTTGTTGTTCTCTCCCTTTGCCTGGTGGCAGTACGCGCACGTTTTGCTAGGAGCGCTCGTTGCAGGTTCGTTCATCGTTGCGGGTGTCGGCGCATATTATCTCTTAGCGGGGCGCGATCTCGAAGACGGCCGCCGTTACGTTCGGCTCGGCGTTCTCGTCGCGCTCGTTGCCTCGGCGCTGGTGATCTTCCCCACCGGCGATCGCAACAGCGCCGACGTAACGAAATATCAGCCGGTGAAACTCGCGGCGATGGAAGGGCTCTTTCACTCAACCAACGGTGCGCCGCTGGCGATTATCGGCATGCCCGATACGCAACGGCGCGAATTGATCGATCCCGTCGTCGTGCCGAACGTTCTCAGCTTTCTCGCCTACGGTAATTTCACGGCGAACGTCAAGGGCCTGACAGCGTACGCCGATACGCTTTGGCCGCCGGTCGCGCTGACGTACTATGCCTACCACGTCATGGTCGGGCTCGGAACGATCTTCATCGCGATTGCGGCGCTCTCGGTATTGCTGTTGTGGCGCGGCCGTTTAATGGGTTTTCGTCCCCTGCTCTGGGTGTTGATGTTGGCGATGCCGTTTCCGTATATCGCGAACGAAGCCGGCTGGGTGGTCACCGAGGTCGGGCGACAACCGTGGGTGATCTACGGCGTGATGCGCACCGCCGCTGCGGCCTCGACCAACGTCGCCGCCGGCGAGACGATCTTTACGCTCATCGGTTTCGCGGGGATGTATTTCTTGCTCGGCCTGCTCTTTCTACTCTTCGTGCTGCGCGAAATTGGGTTCGGCCCGAACGTTGCGACGCACGCAACGCAGGAGGGTGAGGTATGAACGTCGCCGCATTCGCACTGCTCGCGACGGCGATCGCGATCTACGCAGTTCTCGATGGATACGATCTCGGTGTCGGCGCCATCGCGCCATTCGTCGCGCGCGGGAGCGCACAACGCGCTGCGGCGATGGAGAGCATCGGCCCGTTCTGGAACGGCAACGAAGTATGGTTGATCGTTGCGGGTGGCTTGCTCTTCGCGCTCTTTCCGCGCGCCTATGCCTCGGCATTTAGCGGGTTCTACTTGCCGTTTACCACCGTGCTCTGGCTGCTGATGTTTCGCGGTATCTCGCTGGAATTGCGGAATCATTTTGCGAGCGAGCTCTGGCATGGCTTCTGGGATACCGCCTTTACCGGTGCGAGCGCGCTGCTTGCGGTGCTCTTCGGCGTTACGCTCGGCAACCTCGTCCGCGGCCTGCCGCTCGATGCAAACGGCTATTTCCTCGGGCGATTTGCCTTTCTCCTCAACCCCTACGCGCTCGCGGTCGGCATCTTCGCGCTGCTCGCGCTCGCGCAGCACGGCCTCGCATTCCTCACCTTGCGCACCGACGGCGAACTCGCGGAACGATCGCGGCGGCTGCTCTCGCGGCTCTGGTGGGGCGTGCTGCTGCTCTACTGCGCGACGACGCTCGCGAGCCTCGCTTTGCGAAGTGGAGTGGCGGTCGGCGCTCCGATGCGCTCGGCACCGCTCGTCGTGCTCTCGCTGCTCGCGCTCGGCGGGGTGCACTGGTTCTCACGGGTCGGGAAGCCGGGGCTCGCCTTTGCCGCATCCTCCCTCTTTCTCGTCTCGCTCGTGCTCGCGGCGGCGAGCACGATGTACCCCTACCTCCTGCCCGGCTTCCCGGCGGGGAGCGGCGGGATCGATATCACGAACGCCGGCTCGGGGCCGGTCGGCCTGGCGAGAACGCTCGCGCTCACCCTCCCGGGGCTGCTGGCGGTCGTACTCTACAGCATCTTCGTGATCCGGCGGATGCGGGGCTGCCCGAGGTCGACGAGCGAGCTCTGATATACTTTCGGTATGACGGAAGCGTTCAAACCGCAGCGCCCGGCCTCACTCGGCCCGATCGAGAGCGAGGTTCTCGATGTTCTGGGGCGAGATGCACGTGCCGACGCGCTCGTCATCGGTGGGGGCATAGCCCTCAAGCACTATGTCGATTTGCGACCTACCCACGATATCGACGCCTGGTGGAGCGAATCGAGCGATCCGGCCGCGCTGACGGCCATCGAGGCCGCTCTTGCTGCCGTCGCCGAGAGGCACGCCCTCACTTTGCGTCGCCGAAAGACCCGTGCGGGTGAGATGCACTCATTCGATCTCCAACAGCATGGTCGCACCGTTTTCTCGTTCCAGGTTGCGCCGCGCGACATCGAGCTTGCGGCACCCTCTCGTAGTTCGTGGGGGAATCTCAAACTCGAATCGCTCGCCGATACGCTTGGGAGCAAAATGACGGCGTTGGTCGCGCGCGGTGCTCCGCGCGATTTTCTCGACGTACGAGCGGCCTGCGATAGTGGGCTCAGCACGGTTGAGGCGATGTGGGAACTCTGGGGGAAGAAAAATCCCGGCGAGTCGTCGGCCGATGCGAAACGCGAAGTCCTTCGCCATTTAGCGGCGATTGAATTGAGAAATCCGCTCTCGGGGGTCGCGCCGACGGATCGCGATCGCCTTTTTGAAACGCGACGGTGGTTTCGAGAGGTGTTCGCAGGTGCTTCTCCGCTTCAGGGCGAGGAGGAGAAGGAATGACGGCTATCGACGGAAGCGTCTTTCCGGATCGCGAGCCGCCCTCGGCATTCGAGCGCGATGAAGATTGCGCCGATTATATCGCGCGCATCTGCGCCGCCTGGGACATGGGGCTGCTCCCCGAACCGGGGACGCTCGCGCTTTTTTCGGGATGGCGACGCATATTCGACCGCTTTCCGATCCCGTCATCTCCGGCCTACCACGCTTTTCGGGCGAGCTTTGGTTGGCCGCAGCATCCAATCGAGGAGCGGGTACCGCTCCGCCCCCGCTGGCTCGTCGACGATCTGGCCGAGGGACGCCCCGATACCTCATCGCTGCTCTGAAAATGGGCGGGCTAGCGGGGCTCCCTGCCTCCGTGGCGCTTGACGCTGCCCCTGTTCCCGGGTAGAATCCGGAGGTTGTCGCGGGCTAGCCCCGCGGCGGTTCCCTTCTTGTCC
>JABEUW010000263.1 GCA_013043945.1 Vulcanimicrobiota bacterium
CGAATTGCGTGAGTTCCTCACCCTCTCATACACCGAGCTCGAAGAGCTCAACCTTCGCGCCAAACAGCAGCGCAAGGATCGGGTCGCACCGGCGACGCTGCAAGCCGAACGTTTGGCGTATCTCCAGGAAGAGCACCGCATCAAAGCGGTGACCGTGCTCTTCAGCGATCTGGAGGGGCGCCTCCACATGCTCGACTACGACAAGAAGTTCTTGCTGAAGTCGCACGATAATCTCACGTTCGACGGCTCTTCGATTCGTGGGTTTACCGCACAGCGCGAGAGCGATCTGCGCCTCTTTCTCGATTGGAGCGCCTTTTATTGGGCTCCCTCCGATATCTTCGGCCCCGGCAGAGTGCTCGTCTTCGCCGACGTTATCGATCGCACGGGAAAACCGTTCATCGGCGACGTCCGCGGCTCGCTGAAAAAATTCGCATCGGAGCAATTCACGAAAAACGGGTACACGCTCAACGCCGCGAACGAGATCGAGGGCTTTCTCTTTCAGGGCCTCGACGCCGAGCGCCGTTACCACGAGACCGCGAAATTCGAATACGTCAACACCGGCGGATATTACCATTCGCTTCCCGGCGATCCGCTGCGCACATTTATCGATTTGGTCGCAGAAGCGCAACGCGCGATGGGTTTCGAAAACGAGAAAGACCATCCCGAAGTCGCTCCCTCGCAATTCGAGATCAACTACGGGTACGGTGAGGTCGTTGCGGCCGCCGACCAAATTCAGCTCTATAAACTCATCTGCCGTCAAGTTGCAACGCGCTTGGGTATGACCGCGAGTTTCCTGCCCAAGCCGGTGATCGGCGTCAACGGCAGCGGCATGCACACGAACGTTTCGGTAAAGAAAAACGGGAAGAACATTTTCTGGGATCCGAAGGGGCAAGAAAAGGTCAGCACCTTCGCGTGGCAATTTATCGATCGGCTCCTCACGCATGGAAACGATATTTGCCTCGCGCTCAACGCCAGCGTGAACGCCTACCGTCGCCTCGATCCGCACTTCGAGGCGCCGAATCAAATCAAAGCCTCTGCGGTCGATCGCGGATCGATGATTCGCATACCGATCGGCAACGAAGGCAGCGCGCGCGTTGAGGTTCGTTCGGTCGGCCCCGACGCGAACCCGTACATGGTTTTGCTCTCGGTCTTTAAGACCGGGCTCGAGGGGAGCACGAGCAAACTTCGCAATCTCCGGCAAGCGGAGCGATATCTGCCCGACAACATCTACGATGCGATCGCCCATTTCCGCGATTCGGAATGGGTGGCGAAGCTCTTTGGAGGCGACGTTCGAGAGAAGTATGCCGACCTGAAGCAAGCGAGCGCGGACCGCTGCCCGCGTCTCTTAGGAACGATCGTCAAACCGCAGGAGGTGCAGTATCACCACGAAGTCTACAATCAGTTCCTCTGGAATCTCTTCTAACATCACTCTTTGAAGAAGTAACCCTTCACAGCGAGGCGAATCGGCAGGGAATGGAACGTAATCTGCAGATTCGCCTCGCACGCCGCCCGGTCGGCGAACCGAGCGTCGAGGATTTTCGCATCGTTGAAGAAGCGGTGCCGAGCCCGGGCCCCGGCGAGGTGCTCTTGCAAACGCAGTGGCTCTCGCTCGACCCCTATATGCGCGGGCGCATGAGCGAGCTCCGCTCGTACGTTCCTCCGGTCGCCCTCGATGCGGTGATGGTCGGCGGTACCGTCGGCAAAGTGCTCGCTTCGAACGATCCGCGTTTCGCCGTCGGCGATCTCGCATTGGGCTACGGAGGCTGGCAGCGGTACAGCGTCGAGCCAGCCGATACGCTGCAGAAGCTCGACTCGGCGATGGCGCATCCCAGCTACGCGTTAGGGATTCTCGGCATGCCCGGGCAGACCGCCTTCTGCGCGCTCAACGATATCGGCGCTCCGAAAGCGGGAGAAACGCTCGTCGTCTCTGCCGCCGCCGGTGCGGTCGGCCAAGTTGCCGGGCAGCTGGGTAAAGTCGCGGGATGTCGAGTGATCGGCGTCGCCGGCGGTGCGGAGAAATGCCGCTACGTGGTCGACGAGTTAGGATTCGACGCCTGCATCGACCGAAAATCGGCATCGCTCGACGAAGCGCTCGCGCATCATTGCCCCGAGGGGATCGACATTTATTTTGATAACACGGCGGGCGCAATTCTCGAAGCCGTGATGAAACGCTTGCGCCTCGGTGCACGCATTCCGTTGGTCGGCCTCATCGAACAATATAACGCCACGCAGATGCCGAAGGGGCCGAACCTCGCGCCGTTGCTCGTCGCGCGTGCAAAAATCGAGGGATTTCTCGTCAGCGACCACGCCGCACACACACGCACTTTTCTCAACACCGTCGGCACGTTGTTGCAACAGGGTAAGCTCGCCTATCGTGAAGATATCGTCGAAGGGCTCGAAGCGGCGCCGAAGGCATTTATCGGATTGCTGCGAGGCGCGAATCTCGGAAAGCTCTTGGTCCGGACGGCGTGACCGGCGAGGGCGAGCCGCTTTTCGAAGCGCTGCTCGCCGTAACGCAGAGCATTCTCGGGGCCGAGCGCGGCCAAGACGCACTCGAAGCGATCGCCCACGGAGTCTCGCGCGCCTTCGGTTTCCGCTACGTCAGTATCGTCGCGGCCGAATCGCCGGAGAGCGATATGATGCGGCGCGTCATGCTGGGCTGGAGCGAAGAGAGCAAGGCCGAACGGCTTGGGGAGATCGTCTCGCGCTCGGCGACGCGAGAGTTTCTCTCACCGGAATTCGAGATCTATCCGCACTGCTACTATTTTCCCGCGGAGCGCTTCGTGGAATGGCGGCACGCTCTTTATTCCGGCGAAAACGAAGGCGGCATCGAGCGCAGCGCCCCGAATCGTTGGCACGAACGTGACTCCATCGCACTCGTTCTTGCAGATGCATCCGACAGAATGTTCGGCTACATTTCTATCGACGGCCCCGAAGACGGCGCCGTTCCGAATCGAGCGACCCTCACCCGCATGCGCGTTTTTGCAGATCTGGTCGGCCTCGCTCTCGCCAACGTGCGCGCTCGAATCGCCGAAGCGGCGCGCCGCGAGTTGCTCGAGAGCCGAGCGCGTTCGCAGAGTGAATTTTTGGGAATCGTGGCGCACGAATTGCGATCTCCGCTCGCAGCGATCCGCGGTGCCGCCATTTTATTAGA
>JABEUW010000264.1 GCA_013043945.1 Vulcanimicrobiota bacterium
CACCAATCCCGCCTCGTCTTCGAGCGTGAGAAAAACGAAGCCCTTCGCGGTGCCGGGGCGTTGCCGCGTAATCACCAATCCGCCGACGCGCACGCGTTGCCGATGCTTTGCGTGCGCGAGCGCGGTAGCGGAGAGCACGCCGCGCGCGTCGAGCCCGGCGCGCAGGTGGGCGATGCCTTGCGGCCCCGTCGTGACGCCGGTCGCCCAGAGATCGAACGCCGTTTGCTCGCGCGGTTGCAACGGCGCAAACGTTACCACCGGCTCCTCCGTCTCCATCAATCGCCCGAGTTCGCCGCGCCGTTCGCGTTCGTCGAGCGCGCGTAGCGCCCACATCGCCTCACGCCGGCTGCGATACCACGGTGCGAAGGCATCGGCGACCGCGAGGCTCTCGAGCCCTTCGCGGCTGAGATCGGTGCGTCGCGCAAAATCGAGGATATCTGCGAACGCACCGGCCTTCAACGCTGCTTCGAGCCGCTCGCGCTGCACGCTGCCGAGATCGCGTACGAGGTGAAAGCCGAGTCGCACCGCGCCGCTTTCGTCGACAAAGCTCCACCATTCGCTCGCGTTGACTTCGACCGGCTTCACCACCACGTCGTGCCGTTTTGCATCGTTCACGAGCACTTCGGTTGCGTAAAAACCCATCGGCTGAACGTTGAGGATCGCGGCGGTAAATTCGGCATGATAGCGGCACTTCAAATAGGCAGAGGCATAAGCGAGCAAGGCGAAACTCGCGGCATGCGATTCGGGGAATCCGTAATCGGCGAAGCCTTCGAGCATCGCGAAAAGCTTTTCCGCCGCAGCGCGCTCGATACCGTTGCGCTCCATTCCCTCGATTAACTGCGTCCGTAACGCCTGCATCTTCTCGCGCGAACGTTTGTGCCCCATCGCTCGGCGCAAACGATCCGCTTCCCCTGCCGAGAAGCCCGCCGCTTCGACGGCAAGGCGCATGCCTTGCTCTTGAAAGAGCGGCACGCCGAGCGTCCGTTCGAGCACCGGGCGGAGTTTCGGATGCGGGTACTCCACCGCTTCCAAACCCGCACGCCTGCGTAAAAACGGATGGATCATCTGCCCTTGAATCGGCCCGGGGCGGATGATCGCCACCTGCATGACGAGATCGTAGAAACAGCGCGGCTTCATGCGCGGCAACATCGATTGCTGCGCGCGCGATTCGATCTGGAAGACGCCGATGCTATCGGCGCGTTCGAGCATCGTATAGGTGGCGGCATCGTCGGGCGGAATCGCCGCTAACGAGAGCGGCGCTTCGTTCGGGCGCGAACGTCGGTGGAGCGCGAAAGCCTCGTCGAGTAACGAGAGCATTCCCAAACCCAAGAGATCGATCTTGATCAGCCCGAGCGCGGCGAGATCGTCCTTATCCCACTGGATGACGCTGCGATCGCGCATCGTCGCCCACTCCACCGGCGCGACGCGCACCAGCGGATCGCGCGCGAGCACCATGCCGCCGGAATGAATCCCCAAGTGGCGCGGAAAGCCTTCGATGCGTTCGCAGAGTCGCACGAGGCGATCCCGAGCGGCGGGTTCATCGGCGGCTCGTTCGGGCGTTACACCCAAAACTTTGCCGATATCCCGCAATGCCGAGCGCGAACGATAGCTTATCACCTCGGCAGCCATCGCAGCGTGCGCGCGCCCGTAGCGCTCGTACACGTATTGGATGATCCGCTCGCGGTCGCGATGGGCGAAATCGATATCGATATCGGGAATCTCATTTCGCTCTTCGGAGAGGAAGCGCTCGAAGAGGAGATCCATCCCGACCGGATCGACGGCGGTGATCCCCAGCGCGTAACAGACCGCGGAATTTGCCGCCGATCCGCGCCCCTGGCAGAGTACCCCCATCTCGTTCGCCGCACGGACGATATCCCAGACGATGAGAAAGTAACCGGCGAGATCGAGCTTGGCGATAATCCCCAATTCGTATTCGAGTTGACGCTCCACCGCAACCGAGAGCGGGGTGCCGTAGCGACGTGCGGCGCCTTCCATCGTTAACGCACGCAGATAGCTCTGCCGCGTACAACCATCCGGGACGGCAAAGAGCGGAAACTGTTCGCTGAGCGTTTCGAGGCGAAAGCTCGCCCGAGCGGCGATCTCCAACGTGCGTTCGACCGCGCCGGGGTAATCGGCGAAGAGGCGTGCCATCGCACGCGGGCTCTTCAGGTGCGCCTCGGTATTGGAATCGAGGAACCTGCGTGCGACGCCTTCTTCCAGCGTCATCCCGTGTTTGATGCAACGCAGCACCGCAGCGGTCTCGGCATCTTCGCGACGTGCGTAGGCGACATCGTTACTCGCGACGTATGGAACGCGAAGTCGGCGTGCTGCGGCGATGAGGGATTCGTTACGCGGCGCGTCGCTTTCGTGCAAGTGACGGACGATCTCGATATAGAACCTATCGGGGAAACAGGTGCGTAACGTTTCAAAGGGCGCTCGAAGATCGCCACAGAGCGCGATCAGACCGCGATTATCGCCTTCGAGATCGGCAACGATGAGTTCGGGGGAGCCTTTGCTGCCGCGCAATTGTGCCCCCGAGATCAGTTCGCAGAGGCGATGGTAGCCGCAGGCCTCAGCGACGAGCAACACCACCGGAATGCCGCCCGGCAGGTGTAGACGCGCCCCGACGATACCGGGCAAAGCGCGTTCGCGGGCATGGCGCGCGAAACGGACCGCGCCGTACAACCCGTCGGCGTCGGCGATTGCTAATGCTTCGATACCGAGTTCGGCCGCACGCTCGACGAGCTCTTCGGGGTGCGATCCGGCATCGAGAAAACTAAAGTTCGAACGCGCGTGCAACTCTGCATAGCGCGCGCGCTCATTCATAGACGCCGCAGAGGTACCATTGCCTTTGCCGATGGACGATGCGATACCATCGCCCATCGGCGAGCGCGACGTCGTATTCGTCGCGCGGCGGTAATTCGCGCGCGACATCCTGCGTGCGCCACGGGCCCACGCACTCGCAGAGCACGCTCGGCGGGCTCCCGAGTGCAACCGGAACTCCGCCGCGAAGTTCCACCCGAACCTCTCGTTCCGCAATGAGCTGCAACGGCGGAAGCGGTAAGGCCGGGAGCGCCGAGACGCGCACATCTTCCACCGCAGCGAGATCGGGCGTAAAGCGATCGAACGTAAAACGCTCTTCGAAGGCATGCGCCGGGCGCAAACGTGCCCGGCGCACCGGTTCTCCGAGCAAGCCTTCTAGACGAGCGAGTGCGACGGCAAGATCTTGTCGTTGAACGCGTTCGCGAACGAAGAGCATCTGGTTACTGCCCGCTTCTTCCAGACGCAGCGCGCGCACGCGCATGCCGACGACGGCCGCATCGAAACGCTCCCGTTCCAAGCGCGCCCGAAGAACGTCGAAGATCGCTCGCTCCTCCGCCGTCGGAAGTGCGAAAAAGAGCTCGATGCTTCGTTCGCTCGCATCGTCGCAGAAAAAATCGACGCGGATGCCGCCGGCGCTCCGGCCGCGACGCGTACAACTCTCGGAGATGCGCCCGATCAGTACCCGCAACGCGAAGAGCAATTGTTCTTGCGTCTGCGCCTCGCCATCCCCAAAAGCACTCGCTTCGATCGGCAGGGTGAATGCACGCGGAACGAGCGAACGCCGCTCCGCGCCATTTGCACGCAGGTGCCAGAGCGCTGCACGTGCGCCGAAGCGACGCACGAAAGGCCCATACGGAAGTGCCGCAAGTTCGCCGATACGCTCGATTCCCAACAGTACGAAACGCTCGATCGTTCGCGGATCGATATCGAGAGCGCTCAGCGGAAAAGGCGCGAGAAATTCCGCCTCGCCGCCTGCGGCAACGACGCATCCATCGGCATGCCGCGCCGCCACCCCGGCGCAAAATGCATCTTCGGAGCACCCGCAACGCACGTCGACAAGAAACGGAGCGAGCGTCGCCCGCACCTGCGCGCACCAGCGTGCGGGCTCCCCAATGATGCCGTGCATATCGAGATACGCAGAGCCGAGACCGGCATCTTCGAGCGTCGGGCTCACTGCGTCGAGGGCATCGAGCAGCTCTTCCCAACGTTCTTGCAGATTCTCTCCCTCGACGATCGCGCAGAGCAACATCGCGCAGGCTCCGCCCGTGCGCTAGACGGCACGCGCCCGCGCCGTTCGTTGCGGCGCAGGTGCAGGGCGCAAACTCCGTTCGCGTAGCGGCATCCGTTCGCTCGCGCGGACCGCTCGTAACGAGAGCGGCGAGCGTGATGCCAACGTGCGAGCGAGCAGTTCGACGCAGAAGGTATAGCCGAGGAGCGCAGCGCCGACGCTTCCGCGCCCGCAGAGGACGAAGCGTTCGTTCCGGCAGCGCAAACGCAATGCCGGAAGCCCTGCGGGGGCGTGCACTCCGTCGTCGAGGAAGGCCAAGAGCGTGCTACCGGTCTCGCGCGCGAGCTGCGAGAAACGCCCCCAGATCGCCGCGCTCCAGGCGCGCGCTCGCACGACGACGACGCGGCAGACCCGCGAACGCAAGAGCGTATCGAGCACACGAGCGAGCAGTCGCCCCTCGCGCACCGGCACGACCAACAAGCGTTCCAGCAGCACGCCGGCTTCGGCGAGCGCGGGCGGGTAGCAGGCGCCATCGTCGAGGAGGGCAACGAAAGCGCTCCGACTCGCTACAGCGAGCGCGCGAAAGGCGATCGCCCCCCGCCCCGAACTCGAGGCTCCTTCAAGCGTCACGAGCCCAGCGGGAAGCCCGCCGCCCAGCGCGAGATCGAGCGCGGGGAGTTCGCAGGGCAGCCGCCGCTCCTGCGGCGGAGCGGGGCGCCGTACGGCGGCGAGACGCTCCTTCAGGGAGAGGAACGCCGCGCGCCGGTTCGCGTGGGGATCGGGCACGGGCAACATGGGAGGCCATCGTAATCGAACATACGTTCGATGTCAACACCGGATTTCTCCCCTCCCCGTCGAAGCGCCCGGAGGTGCCCAGCTTCGCTCTCCGCCGACAGGAACGTACCTTCTGCGCGACCGTCGCAGTGCTCGCTGC
>JABEUW010000265.1 GCA_013043945.1 Vulcanimicrobiota bacterium
GCGAACGTCGGCATCGCGGTCTCCAACGCCACCGACGTCGCAAAGGCCGCGGCGAGCATCATTCTCACGCAACCAGGGCTCGTCGGCGTTCTCTCGGCAATCGATACGAGCCGTAAGATCTATCAGCGTATGCTGACCTACGTCGTGGCGAAGATCGTAAAGTACTTCGAAATCGTCTTCGTCACGAGCGTTGGCTTTTTCATATTTCGGCACTTCGTTCTCTCGCCGACCCTCATGGTGGCGCTTTTAATTCTCAACGATTTTGCATCGCTCTCCATTGCGACCGATCGCGTCGCCCCCTCGCGTGGCTTCGACGCCTGGCGCATCGGTCGTTTAGTCGCCGCTGCGGCTTCGCTCGCATTCTTTACCGGCGCCGCGATCGTCGCGTTGACCATCTTCGAACGGAGCGCTGCACACCTCAACCTCGCCCAACTTCGCGGGCTCACCTTTTTTGCGATGGTGGGAATGGGACAGATTGCCTTGCTCGCTCTGCGCGAACGAGAGGCGATCTTTCACGAACCTCCCTCGCGCTTCTTACTGGGAGCGGTCGGGTTTGCAATTCTCGCTGCCGCGGCAATGGCGTTTTTCGGGGTGCTTATGCCGCCGTTGCCGCCCGTGGTGGTCGGGGAGAGCCTCGCGCTCATCCTCGTCGTAGGCCTCGTCCTTCTTGCTATCAAACTGCCGATCTATCGTGCCTTCGGCATCGGTCGGGAATCAACCGTACCGACTCCGCTGAAAGGAAGCTCATGAGCCTCTCCAATGCCTTTCTCGACGAGGCGCTCGACGCCGCCGAGACCGCCGCCATCGACGCCTACTGGCGGGCGGCGAATTATCTGAGCATCGGGCAGATCTACCTCCTCGATAACCCGCTCCTACGCGAACCGCTGCGCCTCGATCATATAAAAAAGCGACTGCTCGGCCATTGGGGAACCTCGCCGGGCCTCAATTTCACCTACGCACACATGAATCGCCTGATTCGGCGACACGACCTCGACGCAATATATATTACGGGTCCCGGCCACGGCGGACCGGCGGTCGTCGCAAATGCCTATCTCGAGGGAACCTATACCGAACGCTATCCGGCGATTACCCGCGATACCGAGGGCCTGCGCAAGCTCTTTCGCCAGTTTTCCTTTCCCGGAGGGATCCCCAGCCACGCATCACCCGATGCTCCCGGATCGATTCACGAAGGCGGCGAGCTCGGCTATAGTCTTCTGCACGCCTTTGGCGCCGCTTTCGACAACCCGAATCTCTTCGTGTGTTGCGTCATCGGCGATGGTGAAGCCGAGACCGGTGCGCTCGCCACCAGTTGGCACGGCAATAAATTTCTCAATCCCGTCCACGACGGCGCGGTCCTACCGATCCTCCATCTCAATGGCTACAAACTTTCAGGGCCGACGGTGCTCGCGCGTATCGGCGACGAGGAGCTGAGCATGCTGCTGCGCGGATACGGCTACGAACCACAGATCGTCGCCGGCGACGACCCGCAGGTCATGCACGGCGAACTTGCGCGCGCGCTCGAACGTGCGCTCTCCAAGATCCGTCACATTCAAGGAGAGGCGCGAAAGCACGGCTACGCCGAGCGCTCCGCGTGGCCCGCGATCGTCCTGAAGACGCCGAAGGGCTGGACCGGCCCAAAATTCGTCGACGGCCTTCAGATCGAGGGCACGCAGCGCGCACATCAGATTCCCATCGGCGATTTCGAAAAGCATCCCGAGCATCTCGCGCAATTCGAAGCCTGGATGCGTTCCTATCGTCCCGAAGAGCTCTTCGACGAATCGGGTACGTTTCGCGCCGAGATTGCAGCGCTCGCGCCACAGGGCGCCCGCCGAATGAGTGCAAATCCGCACGCGAACGGCGGCGAACTGCTCCGCCCGCTCATCGTTCCCAATTTTCGCAACTATGCAGTCGCGGTGCCCTCACCCGGGGAAACGCTCGGCGAGGCTACCCGTACGCTCGGCGGCTTCATACGCGACCTTCTCCGTACGAACCCAACGACAATGCGCTTGTTCGCGCCCGATGAAACGGCCTCGAACCGTCTTGAGGCGGTCTTTGAAACGACCGACCGTTGCTCTACCGCTCGCATCCTGCCCGGCGACGACCATGTATCTCCCGATGGGCGCGTCATGGAGATCCTCAGCGAACATGCATGCCAAGGTTGGCTGGAGGGATATCTCCTCACCGGGCGGCACGGACTCTTTACGAGCTACGAAGCCTTCGTTCATGTGATCGATTCGATGTTCAATCAGCATGCAAAGTGGATCGAAGCCTGCAAAGCGATTCCGTGGCGGCGCCCGATTGCATCGCTCAATTATCTCATTACCTCGCATGTCTGGCGGCAGGACCATAACGGTTTCACTCACCAGGATCCGGGCTTCCTCGATATCGTTATGAATAAGTCGGGCACCGTGACGCGCGTCTATCTTCCCCCCGATACAAACACGCTACTCTCGGTGATGGATCACTGTTTGCGGAGCACGAATTATATCAACGTCGTCGTTGCCGGAAAGCAGCCCGAGCCACAATGGTTAGATATCGAAGCCGCCGTCACGCACTGCACGCAGGGTCTCGGCATATGGGAATGGGCGAGCAATGAGAACGGCGAGGAGCCCGACGTCGTCATGGCCTGCGCGGGCGACGTACCGACGCTCGAAACCCTCGCTGCGGTCGATTTTTTACGAACGCATCTTCCAGAGATGCGCGTTCGCGTCGTCAACGTCGTCGATTTGATGCGCCTGGAGGCGCATGAAAAGCACCCCCACGGCCTCCCCGATACCACCTTCGATTCGCTCTTTACTAGCGACAGGCCGGTCGTCTTCGCATTCCACGGCTATCCGGGTTTGGTGCATCGCCTTACCTACCGCCGCACGAACCACGCCAACCTCCACGTGCACGGCTACCAAGAGCGCGGTACGACCACCACTCCGTTCGATATGACCGTCCTGAACGAGCTCGACCGCTTCCACCTCGCCGGCGATGCGATCGACCGCGTCGCGCGACTCCGCGAGCGTGCGGCTCACGCCCAACAACTCATACGCGACAAACTCGTCGAACATCGCCGCTATATCACCGAGTACGGTGAAGATATGCCCGAAATTCGTAATTGGAGATGGCCGGGGCATGCGACGACGTGAACGTCCTCACCTTTAACGCCGGTTCTTCCTCGCTGAAGGTCGGCATCTACAGCGTTGATGGCGAACGCGCGCGTCCGCTCTTCGCACGGACGCTCTCGATGGAGCCGACGGCCGCCGGCGCGACCGCCGCCGTCAACGCAACGCTCGATAACGAGCTTCCAAGCGAGATCGCATTCGATGCAGTCGGGCACCGCATGGTCTTCGGTGGCCCCGAGGATGCGCCGGCGCTCGCATCGCCGGAACTCTTCGCTCGGCTCGCGCGATTCGAACGGCTCGATCCGTTGCACGCGCCCGCCGCGCTCGCGGCACTCCGTACGACGCACGAACGCCTCGCTCACCTTCCCAACGTCCTTTGCTTCGATACCGCATTTTTTCGCGATCTCCCCGAACGCGCGCGCATCCTCCCGATCGAAAATCCCGACCCGAATTTTCTGCGTCGCTATGGTTTTCACGGGCTCTCCTACGATTACGTGCGCGCGACATTAGGGGGGCGACTCGGAAGCCGCGCGATTCTCGCGCACCTTGGAAGCGGCGCGAGCTTGGCGGCGCTGAAGGACGGGAAGCCGATCGAGAGCACGATGGGCTTTAGCCCGCTCGGCGGGATTCTCATGGCAACGCGCCCCGGCGACCTCGACCCCGGCATCCTTCTCTACTTGTTAGAAGATCGACAGCAAAGCCCGGCGCATCTGCGAGAGCTGCTCGAAGAGCGCAGCGGGCTACGCGCAATCTCCGGCGGCGAACGCGACCTTCGACGCTTACTCGAGCGCGCCGACGACCCGCGCGCCATTCTCGCCGTGGACGCATTTTGCACGTCGGTGGTAAAAGCGGTCGGCGCACTCGCGGCGCTCCTCGGTGGGCTCGATACCGTGGTCTTTACCGGCGGCGTCGGCGAGCATCTCGCACCGATTCGCTCCTCCATCGTCGGCAGGCTCGCGCTCTTCGGGATGAAGCTCGACGAGAAGGCGAACGCGGTTCATGCCGACGTCATCTCCGCGCCCACATCCGCAGTGACCGTACGCGTCGTCACCACCGATGAAAACGCTACGATCGCACGCGCGACCTCGGCACTCGTACACGCTACGGCAGAAAGAATGCGATGAACCTCAAGCACACCACGATCCCTCCCGGTGAATCGGTCGATTTGGAGCGTTTCGATCCGGCCGATCGATGCGGGCTGAGTTCGAAGGAAGATTCCGAACAGCTCCTCCAAGCCGACGTACGAGACCTCACCGCACTGCAAGAGATTTTTGCCGCGCGCAAGGAGCGAGCGCTCTTAATCGTTTTGCAGGGGATGGATGCAGCCGGCAAAGATGGGATTATCAAGCACGTCATGTCCGGCATCAATCCGCAGGGTGTCGACGTTCACGGCTTTCGCCAGCCGTCGGCGAAGGAACTCGCCCACGATTTTCTCTGGCGCGAGAGCAAGGTGCTGCCGCAGTTTGGGCGGATCGGAATCTTCAATCGCTCGTACTATGAAGAAGTATTGGTGGTTCGCGTAAACCGCGAAGCACTCGAGGCCGAGGGCGAACGAGAAGCCGCTGAATCCTGGCACGAGCGCTATGAGGATATCAATGCGTTCGAACGCCATCTCGTACGTAGCGGCACGATCGTGTTAAAATTTTTTCTGCATCTCTCGAAGGAGGAGCAGCGGAAACGGTTGTTGGCCCGCCTCGACGATCGCGATAAACTCTGGAAGTTCTCCGATGCAGATCTCGACGGACACATGCATTGGGATGCGTATCAACGCGCATACAGCGAGATGCTCGCAGGCACCAGCACGACCTGGGCGCCGTGGCATATCGTTCCCGCCGACAGGAAATGGGTCTCCCGGGCCGTGGTGGGCGAGATCGTTCTCTCCGCGCTCCGAGATCTACCCGCGGAGTATCCAAAGCCCAGCAAGGAGCGAATCGAAAAATCCGCTCTGCTCGCGCGAGCGCTTGAGGGCGAGGCCGAAAAGGGCGAGAAACCTTCCGGATAGCTTCACGCGATCTTCCCGACACCATTGCTACTCTAGAGGTACGAGGAGATACCAGCACCATGTTCACGCACATATTGATGGCTTACGACGGGTCCCCCAATGCCGATCACGTTCTCGACGATGCGATCGATATTGCGGTCGAACGCAAGGCCAAACTGCTTCTCGCAAACGTCATCGAGGTGCAGCGGTATATCGCCCTGGCGGGATATGGAGGGGTCTACTCGCTCGATGCGATCGACTCCATGCGCGGTGGGGCGCAAACGATTCTCAAACAAGCGGCGGCACGCGCCATTGCTCGTGGCGTGGTAACCGAGACCGTCGTCCTCGAAGGCGAGGCGGTCGACGAAATCCTGCGCGCCGCTCACGAATTCAAATGCGACCTCCTGGCGTTGGGAACGCAAGGGCGGAGCGGTTTGAGCCGGATCATGCTCGGTAGCATCGCCGAAGGCGTGCTGCGGCGCTCCGACGTTCCGCTCTATATTCGGCGCGCCTCGGCAAAAGACACGAAGCAGAAATAATGCGGTAGCGCCGCGTCGACCTCCATCGAGCACAATCGCTCGATGGA
>JABEUW010000266.1 GCA_013043945.1 Vulcanimicrobiota bacterium
CTACGGTGACGTAGCCTCGCGGTAAACCCCATCCGAAGCAAGACCGCTCGATACCTGTCGCTTGCGGCAGGCGGGTCGCCCACCCGGCTCGAGTTACGTCGCATCGAGGCGCACGGTGACGCGCGCCCCAGAGAGATGATCGTCGCCTGCACGACCTGCAGGTACAGAATCCGGCTTATAGGCACGCCTCCGCATCTGCAACTTTCCAGGGTCGACGCCGCGTTGCTACGAAAAGAACGCTTCACCACGCCCTTTATCGTTAGGACCCATCATGAGCGAGCAAACCTTTACCCCCGATATTACCGTCGACCAAGCCTTTAAAATGCATGCCGGTGCGCGCCGCGTCTTCGCGCGCTTCCACCTCGGCGGTTGCAGCAATTGCGCGATCAGCGAATCGCACACGATCGGTGCGGTCAGCGAAGATTACGGCATTCCGTTGCCGATGCTGCTCGATGCGCTCAACGCGCTCTGGGATCAGGGCTCGCTCGCGATCGGCGATAAGGTGCGCATCCCCGCCGAATTGCGCGCCAAGATTCCGCAGTTAGCGCAGGTCCCCGAGACCGGCACCATCGTGGGCGTGGAGAGCGGAGCCTACACCGCGGAGTTCGGCGAAGTCCGCCTGCAAGGGCTCGCCGAGGATTTCATCCCCTTCGAAGCGAGCGCCGAGGCGGCGACCGCCTAGTTCTCTCCCTGGGGCGCGGCTAGCCGAGCGGGCGGCGCCGTTCGAAGCCCTCGTTCTCGCCGTGCCAGTACGCGACGACGGGCTCGCCGAACTTCCAACAGAGCCAGATCGGCTCGCCCTCGCGCTCGCTCGGAAAATCGATCAGGCCGAGGTCGATATCTTTGACCACGCAGCCGAAATGTTCGATGCGATGGATAAGCCGGATAATCTCGATCTTCATCTCGCCGAAACGCGGCGTCGGAAGGGTCGAATGCGGCCCTGCGAGCCTGCTGCGGCTGCGGCCGACGCGCAGCTCGGGGTTCGTCGCGAGCAGGTTGATCGCCAGCTCGCGCCGCAAGCGCAAGAGCTCTTCTACCAGCGGCTCGATTTTAGCGATGAGGGCGTTTGCCTCGCGCGGAGAAAACAACGACATGCCGACTCCTGCACCACGGTATCCCGAGATCCACCTGGTCATCGCCGCGGGCCTTTCGGGCGCGGGCGTCACGCAGACGCTCAAGATCCTCGAGGATATCGGCTTCGCCTGTGTGGCGCAACTTCCCGCCGAGCTCCTTCCCGCTACCCTCGAACATTTTCAGGCGCGCGGCATCCGCCGCGTCGCGCTCTCCCTCGCTCTGCCCGACGGGGAGGTCGCGGCCTTGGTACCGCGGATCGATGCGCTGCGCGCGCAGGTGGCGCGACTCGACGTGCTCTTTCTCGAAGCCGGTGAGAGCGCGCTCGTCGGCCGCTTCAGCGAGACGCGTCGGCGCCATCGCATGAGCCCCGGCGTCACCCTTACCGAAGCGATCGAGCGCGAACGGACGGCGCTCACACCGATTCACGATCTCGCGACGACGACCATCGCTACCGACGCGATGACGCTCTCCCAGTTGCGCGCGCGCGTGGCGAGCGCGGTCGGCAGCGATCTTGGCGGCGTACTCGACGTGACCTTTCTCGCTTTCGGTTTTAAGTACGGGCTGCCGCCCGAGCTCGATCTGCTCTTCGACGTGCGTTTTCTCGCCAATCCCAATTACGATCCCGAGCTCCGCGAACGCCTCGGGAGCGATCCCGCGGTCGCCGCTTTTATCGAACGCGACGACACGTTGGAACCATTTCTGGAGCGCGCGCGCGAACTCGTTGGCTTTCTCCTTCCGCTCTACAAACGCGAAGGAAAGACGCGCGTGACGATCGGCATCGGATGTACCGGCGGGCGCCATAGATCGCTCTACGTCGCGCACCGTTTGAGCGGTGCCTGCGCCGATATTGCCGGCGTAGAATCCAGCGTCGCGGCGCGGGATATCGGCCGCTAATGCGCTCGCGAATTCTCACCGGCGCGCAATGGATTCTTCCCGGCTTCGGCATCAAACGCTGGATGTTCATCGCGCTGCTCGGCCTTTTTTTCGTCCTCGATGCGTTGAATCGCATCGTCGTTGCTGCGGGAATTCATTTCCGGCTCGATGAAATCATCGACGCATTCGTCGTCGACGTCATGCCGCCGTCATTTCTCACCACTGCCTTTATCGCTATCGGTGTCGTCCTGATGGGGCTAGGCCTCTATTTCAGCGTTCGCGCCGTTGCGCGATCGGCGCGCGAACCGCGTACCGATCCGTTAGGGCGGCTTCGTCGCTTTAAGCTCGCGCAAGGCTACAAAATCGTCGCGATCGGCGGCGGGACGGGGCTATCGACGCTCCTTCGCGGACTCAAGGCGCACACCAGCAATCTCACCGCCGTCGTTACCGTGAGCGACGACGGCGGCTCCTCGGGACGGCTGCAAAAAGAGCTCGGCGTTCTTCCCCCCGGCGATATTCGCAACTGTCTGGTCGCGCTCGCCGACGATGAGGCGCTGGTCACCGATCTCTTCCGCTATCGCTTCTCCGATGGGGAAGGGCTCGAAGGACATTCATTCGGCAATCTTTTCATTGCGGCGATGACCGGAATTACCGGGAACTTCGATAGCGCGATTAAGGAATCGAGCCGCGTCCTCAGCGTCGTCGGCCGCGTCCTGCCTTCAACCTTGCGTTTTGCGACGCTCTGCGCCCGCCTTGACGACGGCAGCATCATGCGTGGCGAATCCGAGGTCGGCGCGAGCCCGCGCCCGATCTCGGAGCTCTTTCTCGAACCTTCCGACGTGAAACCGCTCGAGGAGGTCGTCGAAGCGATTCGCGACGCCGATGCGATCGTTCTCGGCCCCGGATCGCTCTTTACATCGATACTTCCGAATCTACTCGTCGACCGGATCGCCGCCGAGATCTCCGCATCGCACGCCGCGAAGCTCTACGTTTGCAACGTCATGACCCAGCCTGGAGAGACCACGGCGATGAGCGCCTCGCAGCATGTCGCCACGCTGCAGCACTATGGCGGGCCAAAAATTTGTAACTACGCGCTGATCAACGCGCAGCGGCCTCGCCGGTTACTCGACGTCTATGCAGTCGAAGGGCAACTTCCCGTCGAGAATGACGAATCCGCGATTCGCGCGCTCGGCGTCGAGCCGATCGTCGCTGCGGTGATGAGCGAATCCGAGCACGTGCGCCACGATTCCGCGCGGCTCGCCCAGGCGGTTATCGAAACGATCGACCGGGTGGTGGCGAGGCGGGCGTCGTTGTTCCGGGGGAGGGAGCCGTCGGCTTCACCACGAGCCTAACGACGATGGCGTTCGGCTTGCCCGGCGTCGCGCTTCCACTCGAACTCAACGTTTTGTACCCGGCAACCTGTACCGTGTAATCGTAATCACCCGTTGGCACTTTCGCGAAGGTGAAATGCCCCGACGTATCGCTCGTCGCCGTCAGAACGGTATCGAGCGTGACGATCGCTCCGGCGATCGGCTGGTTCGTCGCGGAGTCAATCACCGTTCCCGAGAGCGAGGCATAGGTCGCTCCGGGTGGTAACGCCCCATCGTTGCATCCACTGAGGATCAGCGAGACTGCGAGCAACGCGAATCCGCGCAGGAGAGCCTTCATACCACCCTTGGATTATCGCGCCGCACGCTGCCCCCCTGCGAGCCGCCCCGACGCAGGCAGCGGGCGGCCGCGCTAAGAAGCCCGGGACGCTATGCAAAGCCCATCGATCGAACGCTCTACCCAACCGGAGTTCTGCCGGGATGCCCTCGCCGCTATCGGCAACACGCCGCTCGTCCGCCTCAACAGCGTAACCGATGGCGCGCGCTGCCTGGTGTTGGCGAAAGTGGAGTACATGAACCCCGGCGGCAGCATCAAAGACCGCCCCGCCGTTGCGATGCTCGAGGCCGCGGAGAAAGCAGGCTTGCTCAAGCCCGGCGGGACGATCGTCGAACCGACGAGCGGGAATACCGGAAGCGGCCTCGCGATGGCGGCGGCGATTCGCGGATATCGCTGCATCCTGGTGATGCCCGATAAAATGTCGCGCGAGAAAATCGATCTTCTGAAGGCCTACGGCGCCGAGGTCGTCGTCACCCCGACCAACGTGCCATCGGATTCGCCCGAATCGTATTACGGAGTTGCCAACCGGTTGTCCGCCGAGATTGCCGGCGCGTTTCAACCGAATCAATTTCACAACCATCACAATCCCGACGCACATTACGCGACGACCGGCCCCGAGATTTGGGAGCAAACGCACGGCGCGTTAACGCATTTCGTCGCCGGTATCGGCACCGGTGGGACGATCTCCGGCACCGCGCGTTACCTCAAAGAACAGAATCCAAATATTCATGTCGTCGGCGCCGATCCCGAGGGCTCGATCTACTCCGGCGATACCCCGCGTTCGTACGCCGTCGAAGGCATTGGGATGAACTACCTTCCCGAAACGGTCGACCTCAAAGTGATCGATGAAATGGTACGCGTCTCCGATCGCGATTCATTCCTCATGGCACGCCGGATTACGCGCGAGGAAGGGCTGCTCGTCGGCGGCTCCTCGGGCACCGCAGCGGTCGCCGCGATCCGGCTCGCACAGACGCTTCCGGATACTGCCGTCGTCGTGGTCATTTTCCCCGATTCGGGGCGCGGCTACATGTCGAAGATTTTCAACGACGAGTGGATGATCGCAAACGGTTTTCTCGCCGAAGGGAAACGCCGCGCGACCGTCGCCGACCTCCTTCGCAGCAAGACGCCGCTCCCGCCGATGATCGTACTCGACGAAAGCGAGACGGTGCAGAGTGCTCTCGACATTCTGCGTAAATACGAAATTTCGCAGATTCCGATTATGCGCGGTAAAGAGCAGATCGGCAGCGTCAACGACGTAGCGGTGATGCAAGCGGTCTTCGACCGCAGCGATATCGTGCACCGACAGGTGAGCGAAGTGATGGGTCGCCCCTTCCCTTCGCTCGACAGCGCCGAACCGCTCGAAAGCGCCTATAAATTACTCACGCTGGCGAATCATGCCATCGTCGTTACCGATGCCGACGAGCCCGTGGGAGTGGTGACGCGGCAAGATATTATCAGCTTTCTCTCGGGCAGCCCCGAGGCGGCGGGGTAAGCCTCAACGATGAAGTTCAGTACCCGTGCCATTCACGTCGGGCAAGAGGCCGATCCCACGACCGGCGCAACGATCGTTCCGATCTATCAAACCTCGACCTACACGCAGAGCGCCGTCGGCGAGCATAAAGGCTTCGACTACAGCCGCACCGTGAATCCGACGCGCAGCGCACTCGAGGCGCAGTTGGCTTCCCTCGAAAGCGCACGTTACTGCAGCGCCTTCTCCAGCGGTATGGCCGCGACCGCGGCCGTCCTAAACCTCTGCAGCGCCGGCGATCATATCGTCGTTACCGACGACCTCTACGGTGGAACCTACCGCCTCTTCTCGCGGGTGTTGAGCCGTTACGGAATGAGCTTTACCTACGTCGATATGAGTGACCTCGCGGCGGTGCGCGCGGCGATCCAACCCGAAACGAAACTCATTTGGATCGAGACGCCGACCAACCCGTTGCTGAAGATCGTCGACATCGCCGCGGTCTGCGCGCTCCGCGATCCGCAACGAACGATGGTCGTCGTCGATAACACCTTTGCTTCGCCGTATTTTCAACAACCGCTCGCTCTCGGAGCCGATGTCGTCGTTCATTCTACGACGAAATATATCGGCGGCCACTCCGACGTCGTCGGCGGAGCGGCGATCACCGACCGCGCGGATCTTCACGAGACGATCAAGTTTCACCAAAATGCCGTCGGCGGCGTTCCCGGTCCGCACGATGCATGGTTGACGATGCGCGGGGCGAAGACGCTCGCGCTCCGCATGCGCGAGCACGCGGCGAACGCCGCTCGCGTTGCCGACTTTCTCGAGCAGCACGATGAAGTCGCCCGCGTCTATTACCCTGGTTTGCCCAGCCATCCGCAGCATGCGATTGCAAAAGCGCAGATGAGCGGCTTCGGCGGCATGGTGAGCTTCGTACTACGCGGGCCGGTCGAGCGCGCGTTCGCTTTCGCTCGCGAGACGAAACTCTTCAGTCTCGCCGAATCACTCGGCGGAGTGGAATCGCTGCTCTGTCATCCCGCGCGCATGACGCATGGATCGATCCCGAAAGAAGATCGCGAACGACGCGGCGTCACCGACGGGCTCTTACGGCTCTCCGTCGGTATCGAGGATTGCGACGATCTCATCGCCGACCTGCGCCA
>JABEUW010000029.1 GCA_013043945.1 Vulcanimicrobiota bacterium
ACCGAGCAACTCGCGCTCGAACGTATCCGTGGCCTCGGAGAGAACGACGCGGAGGCAGGCAGGCAAGCCGTAACGCTCATTGCCCGATTGGCAACGGCCATCGGCGACGGATTTACAATTGCAGCTGTCCCTCCCGACGAGGGGCGTTTCGCCGATGCCCTTCCCGAGCTTACGAGCGCGGTTGCACCGGAACGACGATATCGATACCTGGTGCGCGTGCGGCATCCGTGGAGGCGCCAACTCTCGCTCAAAGGGCGCCGGCTCACGGTTGGTCAGCTCGTCGCGCAGATGCAAAGCAACCAGATGGATGTGCCGACGGCAGCCGAGGAGTTCGATCTCCCTCGCGAAGCGGTCGCCGAAGCACTCGACTACGCGGCGCGCAACCGCGAGCTGCTAGTCCTCGAGGCCTCCGAGGAGCGTCGACGAGTTGAAAGCGCCGTTGCGAATCCTGGTCGATGAGTGCACTTCGGCAAAGTCGCTCGTCGGAATGCTTCGGGTGGCAGGCTTCGACGTTGTAACATCCGCCGAAACACTCGGGATAGGAGCGAGCGACGCGGAGATTTTTGCGTATGCCCAAAGCGACCAGCGGGTGATTTTGACGCATAACTGCGCCGATTTCAAAGCTCTTCACGAGGAGCACCCGGGGCATTATGGGTTGCTTCTCATTTACGAGGATCGTGACTCCCGAGACCTGACGTACCGTCAAATCGTCGCGGCAGTCCACCGCGTGGATCAGGAGCCTGAAAACCCTATAGGCGGCTGCGCAATCGTCCTCAATCACCTTCGGTAATCGCTCCGAAACGCCGCCGCACTGCACCTTCATCTCCGCGATTCTACCCGCTCGTCGCGACAAGGGATTGTCGCGTAGTTTCCCGCGATGCGCTCGGCCGTCTCGCGAGCCGCTGCTGCGACCTCCGGCGGCGCCACGATGACCGCCTCGGCGCCGAACTGCAGCGCCCATCGCACCGCTTCGCCGGGGTCGTCGAAGCGTAGTCTTATTTCGGCAGCACCGTCGGGGAAGCGCTCGATTCGTTGCTCCGGTTGCCACTCGCGCGCTGAAACGGCGGCAGCGATGCTAGCCGCCACGCGAACCGTCACCTCCAGCGGCTCGCCCGTGCGAATCCAGCCGACCGCGCCCTCGCGCCGGAAGCGGTCGGGAACCCGTCGCGGCGCGAACGTGCCGTCTCGGCGAATCGGTTCTGCAATCGCATCGAGCGCGAAGTTGCGCCAATCCTTGCGCGCGAGGTCGAACGCGACGAGATAGTAGCGCCCCGACCGCGCAATAACGAGATAGGGCTCGACGCGCCGTAGCGTGGGGCCCTCACGCGCAGTCGTATACGAAAACTCCAGCCGCGCCGACGCGGCGGCAGCATTTTTTACGACGGCAAACATCGCGCTGACCTCCGCGCCGGCACGCGGGCGCGGTTCGCGCAGATCGAGAAACCCCGGCCCGCCAGCAGCATCGCCGAGCGCCGACCGCACCTCGCTCTCGATCGGCCCGCCGAGCGCGCGCCCGATGCCTGCAAGCATCGCCGCCGTCTCCGCTTGTGCGTTGCCGAGCTTCGCGAGACGTCCCGCGCTACGTACGAGCGTGATGCGCCCGCCCCGCGCATTGCTCAGGGAAAAGCCGAAGTCCCGGCCAAGCGAACGTAGCACGCTGAGATCGCGCTGTAATTCGCGCAGCGAAATTTCGAAGCGCGTGCAACACCGTTCGCAATCGAGGGTGCCGTCGGCGAGCAGGCTCAGCAAAATGCGCAGCACGCGGGAAAAGCGATCGCCCGAGGCCTTCTTGCGAAGCCCCGGTTCACGCGGCGAAAAAACCGAGACGGCCACTAGGAGCCCTCCGCGACTGAGTAATCCCCCGTCGGCGCCCTTCTCGCGCCGACTCCGCGGCTCCTATTGGGCTCCCGAGCCTCCAAGGCTGCGTTACCGACCGCCAAGTGGCGGACATTGTTGCCGCCGGCTCCTTGTCGCGCTATACTGGGAGCCGGGAACACGGCCTTTCAGTCAGCGAGAACGATAAGGAGCGCAACCAATGCCAGCCGCCCCATTCCGCCGGGACGCACGCGTCTCGGTGCGTTTTACCGAACGAGAACGAGCATATATCGAGGAAGCCGCAGCTCTGGCAAGCGAGGGCGACCTTTCCCGGTTCATTGCCACGGTCGCACTTCGCTCGGCCCGCAGCGTCGTGGAAGAGAGCGGAGTCTCCCTGCTCGCTGCCGATCATCGTCGCCGCTTTTACGATCTCCTACTGGCCCCGCCGCCGCCCACCGATGCGCTCCGGGAGCTTGCAGCGAATCCGGTTCCCGACGGTTTTGACCTCGAACGATAACTCGGGCGCTCGCCTACGCATCCGGATCGTCCCACTCGATCCTTCGCTCCACGATCGCAAGAGCTTCCAATGCGGAAATGACGCCGTCGATCGCTACCTCCGCACGACGGCGGCTCAAGCGACGCGCTACTATCGCGCGGCAACCTTTATCCTCGTAACCGTCGACAACCCGTCGGAGGTTCTCGGATATTACACGCTCGCGCCGCACGAATATCGCGATGGCGAACTCGATCTCGCCACGGCTCGCACGTTGAAAGTGCATGGGCTCCAACGCATTCCGGTGCTTCTGCTCGGGCAGCTCGGCATCGCACGTACGTACCAGGGCCGCGGCCTCGGGAAACTTCTCCTGTGGAGCGCTCTCGAACGTGCATTCAGCACCGCCGCAAATAGCGGCGCGGTCGCCGTCATTACCGATCCCGCCGAGGATAGTGCCGCCGCGTTTTATGCGCGGTACGGATTCGCAACGCTCCACGAAGCACCGTTTCACCGCATGTTGCTGCCGATGAAGACGATCGCAGCCGCATATTCGCGCGGGTAGCGGGCGATTGGCCCTCGATACGCCCCTGCGGGGCTACTCGGGCTGACAAGCGCACCCTTCGCGGCTACTCGGGCTGATAAAGGCGGCGCGCTATCCGTTGCGTTTGAGCATCGTGACGATCTCGGCGAGCACGCGCTCGACATCGGGCGTCGCGGGTTGCGCGGTGCCCGCGCCTTCATGCCCGCCGCCTCCGTATTCGGAGAGCAGATCGCCGATGCTCGTCTTGCAGGTGCGATTGAGAATCGAATGACCGACTTGAATCGACGCATAACTTCCGTCGTGCCCGTCGGCGATGCGCACGGAGACATTCGCGGTGGGGAAGAGCGTGTAGACGAGAAAACGATTGCCGCTCGGCGGATGTTTTTCACCGCGCATATCGGTAATCACGACGTTGCCGTCGAGCCGGCTTTTGGTTTCGAGCAACGCC